>NZ_LWER01000114.1:0-213 GCF_001634775.1 Sulfitobacter sp. HI0027 | reverse complement strand
CCTCGCCGCCGGAACTGGCCGAGCTGATGGTCGGGCGTAAGGTATTGCTCCGCGTGAATAAAAAGCCTGCCACACCGGGCGATGTGATCCTTGATGTCAAAGGTCTGCGCGTGGTTGACGACAAGGGCGTCGAGCGTCTGCGCGGCATCGACCTGCAGATCCGCGCGGGCGAAGTGCTGGGTCTTGCGGGTGTTGCGGGCAACGGCCAATCCG
>NZ_LWER01000113.1:0-227 GCF_001634775.1 Sulfitobacter sp. HI0027 | reverse complement strand
ATCGCCAGCCACAGCGCGTGCGGCAGAAACACGATGGGCCGGAAGCCACCATTGCGCATCATCTGCTCAAAGGAGTGCTGAAAGAATCCGTAGATCCAGGTGTTTAGCTGCGGAGAGAAGCGAATTTCGAAGAGTGCGGGCACGGAATAGATCAGCCCGCCGATCATGAAGGCCAGCAAAAGCTCGCGCAGGCCCTCTTCGTCCGCAAGGAACTGCCGCGCCAGCAA
>NZ_LWER01000112.1:0-226 GCF_001634775.1 Sulfitobacter sp. HI0027 | reverse complement strand
CGGCCACCTCGATTTCATGTGTGAACGTCGCACCGGTTGTTGTGACGAGGGTCACAGCGTGGGCTTCGCCGAGCACCCACGGATAGGGGACATCCAGCCACACCGTGGCGCCGCGCGATATGTCTCCCGGCGGTGTTTGCGTAAACGACCAATACGCGGCATCAACCTGTACCTGGGCGACACGCATCGGGTCCGAACCGCCCGCCCGCACCAGCATCCTCAGGCC
>NZ_LWER01000111.1:0-269 GCF_001634775.1 Sulfitobacter sp. HI0027 | reverse complement strand
TCGACCAGCGGGTTTTGCGACATGCGCAGGCCCCCGTTCGAGACGAGGAACATCTTGACCTTATGGCGGGTCGCCACCCGCTCGGCTTCGGCTTTGACGGGGCAGGCGTCGGCGTCGATATAGAGCGCGGTCATCGGTCAGCCCGCATAGAGCGCGTCGGCGTGGAAGGCGACGTGATCTTCCATAAAACTCGCCACGAAGAAATAGCTGTGGTCATAGCCCGGCTGCATGCGGAAGCTGCCTTGCTGGCGTTTGGCGGCCATGGCCTC
>NZ_LWER01000110.1:0-214 GCF_001634775.1 Sulfitobacter sp. HI0027 | reverse complement strand
CTTGGGCGACACCGATCTTGAAAAGCTGCACATCTACGGCACATGGCTGAAGCGCATCCTGCCCACCCGACAGGCGCCGCAGGGCGAAGATGTGACTGATGATATGCTCGATCTCGAGGCCTACGTCATCAAAGAAGAGGGCGAAGTCACCGACGCCCGTCTCGGCAAGGACGACAGCAAGGCGTTGGGCCCGATCGACCGGTTCGGGGCCAAC
>NZ_LWER01000109.1:0-306 GCF_001634775.1 Sulfitobacter sp. HI0027 | reverse complement strand
GACTTGGGTTCATCGGTTATCATAAAATCTCAAAGCATTTTTTTGTGACCCCATCCATACATCACCACGGGCCAACTTCCCCCATACCCCACCCGCGACGGCAGGGATACGCCCCGTCTTGCGACCCGCTCCCATCATAGGACAAAAGAAGCGCTAGGCGGGATCGGCATCCGCACCAACTATAGAGGGAAAGAAGCGCCAAAACGTGACCCGCCCTCACTATAGGACAATTGGAAAGACAAACGGCATTTGGGCCACCGATGGGCGGAAAGCAAAGTCCCTGACAGAACAGCCAGAAGTTGACAA
>NZ_LWER01000108.1:0-41427 GCF_001634775.1 Sulfitobacter sp. HI0027 | reverse complement strand
CATGACATTCGCCGCCACCCCCGCCCTGCAAGCCGTCGTCGACCACGCGCTGGCGCATGAGACTGACTGGCCCCGCTCGATGTATCACCCCGATGGGGCCTATGTTGGCAACCGCGAGTGGAACGAAAGCGGCCCTTGGACCGAGATCGTGGGCCCGGTAAAGCCGCGCGGCGGCCCGGCAGGGGTGATCCTGCACCGGGGGCAGCGGGTCGCCGATTGGGGCGATACGACGCGGACCGACATGACCTTTTCCATCGCCAAGAGCTACCTGTCGGTGCTGGCGGGGCTTGCGGTGAAGGATGGGCTGATCACCGACCTCGACGCGCCCGTGGGCGACAGCGTGCCGGGGCCGCATTTTGCGGGCAACCACAACGGGCGCATCACTTGGCGGCATATGTTGCAGATGAACAGCGAATGGCGCGGCGAGATTTTCGGCAAGGACGATCAGGTCGACCATTACCGCCAGATCGGGCCGGGGGCAGACAACAGCCGCAAGGGACAATTGCGCAAAGTCGGCCCACCGGGAAGCCATTACGAATACAATGACGTGCGGGTGAACGCGCTGGCCTATGCGCTGCTGATGCGGTTCGGCCGCCCGCTGCCAGAGGTGCTGCGCGCGCGAATCATGGACCCGATTGGTGCCTCAGACGACTGGCGGTGGGAGGGCTATTCAACGTCGTGGATCGAGATGGCGGGCAGGCGCGTTCAATCGGTCACCGGCGGTGGCCATTGGGGCGGCGGACTGTTCATCGGCGCCGACGATCACGCGCGCTTCGGCCAATTCATCTGCCAAAACGGCCAGTGGAACGGCACGCAGATCTTGCCCAAAGGTTGGATGCCGCAAGCGCTGACGCCCACGCCGACACTGGATAAATACGGTTTCCTGTGGTGGCTGAACCGCGGGGCGGAGGCTGACCCCAAGCTGCCCGAAACCGCCTTTAGCGCGCAGGGCGCGGGTGGGCACACGATCTGGATCGCGCCGAAGCATGACATCGTGGCGGTGATGCGCTGGCTCGCCCCAACCGCCACGCCCCACTTTCTGCGCCAGCTTTTTGCCGCGCTGGCAGACCACTGAGATACGAAAGGAAAACCCCATGAAGATCGCGACCTTCGGCGTCGAAATGTGGATGAACGAGTTCGAAAACCACTGCCGCTACAACCTCGCCGAGACCTGCGTCGATTCGATCACATTGGGAGAGTTGATCGACATGGCGGGCGTCGACAATTCGGTGCTGGGCGATCTGCGCGGGATGCGCATGGGCTACGGCGCGATCGAAGGCTCGGACCGTCTGCGCGACGCGGTGGCGGGGCTTTATGAGACCCAGAGCCGCGAGAACATCCTGACCACCCATGGCACCATCGGGGCCAATGCCTTGGTACACCAAACGCTGATCTCTCGCGGCGACCATGTCATCGCCATCGTGCCGACCTACCAGCAGCACTATTCCATCCCCGAAAGCATCGGCGCAGAGGTCGAACTGCTGCACCTGCGCCCCGAGAACGGGTTTCTGCCCGATCTGAACGAATTGCGCGCCATGATGCGCCCCGCCACGCGGATGATCGCCACCAACAATCCCAACAACCCGACCGGCGCGCTGATGGACCGCGCGATGCTGGCAGAGATCGCCGAGATCGCGCGCGGCAGCGAGGCTTGGGTGCTCTGCGATGAGGTCTATCGCGGCACCGATCAGACGGGTGATGGCTATACCGCCTCGATCTGCGATCTCTACGACCGCGGCATCAGCACGGCGGGCATGTCCAAGGCCTATTCGCTGGCCGGGCTGCGCGTGGGCTGGGTGGCGGGGCCGCAGGCGCTGCTTGAGAAGATCATGATCCATCGTGACTACAACACGATTTCCGTCGGGGGGATCGACGAGTATTTCTCGGCTCTCGCGCTTGAGAGCCGCGCGCAGATCCTTGAGCGCGCGCATCGGATCACCCGGGGGAACCTCGAAATCTTGGCAGATTGGGTCGAGGCGGAGCCGCTGATCTCATGGGTGAAACCCCAGTCGGGCACCACGGCGCTGGTGAAATACGACCTACCGCTGCGCAGCCGCGATTTCTGCACCCAGTTGCTGGAGGAAGAGGGCGTGCTTTTCACCCCCGGCAGCGCCATGGATATGGAGGGTTGGCTGCGCATCGGTTTCGCCAATTCGACCGCCGACTTGCAGGCCGGGCTGGCACGTGTCTCAACCTTCCTCGCGCGGCAGAGCGTGGCCCAGACAGCCACGCAGCCTTAACCCATGACCGCCCTCCGCTGTGGTCATCGGTTCTGACGGGCCCGCATGCCGCAGCGGCGCATCTCAGCCAACCTGATGGAGCCTATCATGCCGCCAGTCTCTGATCTGATCGCCCAATCCGCCGCGCGTTCCTGCGTGGTTCACCGCAAGATCGCAGGCGCGATTTCACGCACCCCGGTGATCGCCTCGCGCCTGCCGATGGCAGAGGGCACGCGGCTTTTCTACAAAACCGAGAACTTTCAACACACCGGGTCGTTCAAGCTGCGCGGGGCCAATGCCAAACTGACCACGGTGCCGCTGGATCGACCGGTCATCACCGCATCCTCCGGCAACCACGGCATCGCCTGTTCACGTGCCGCCCAGACCACGGGGCATGAATTGATCGTCGTGCTGCCCGAGACGGTTGTCGCCAAGAAACGCAAAACCATCGAAGGTTTTGGCACCAAGGTCGTGATCCATGGGTCGGATGCGTCGCTTTCGGAACGGCATGCGCAGGCCTTGGCCGAAGCCGAAGGCTATACCTATATTTCACCCTACAACGACGCCGAGGTGATCGCGGGCCAAGGCACCGCCGCGCTGGAACTGCTTGACCAGATCGAAGGGATCGACACTGTCTTTATCTCGATGGGCGGGGGCGGGCTGATCTCGGGCATGGGGTCGGTGATCAAAGAGTTCTCGCCGCAAACCCGTGTGATCGGCGTGAGTGCCGCCAACAGCTGCGCTCTGGCGGTGTCGATCAAGGCGGGCAAGATCGTCGAGACGGACCATCTCGACACGCTGGCCGATGGCGTGGCGGGCGGGGTCGATGAGGGGTCGCTCACCCTGCCGATGGCAAGCGCGGTGATCGACGAGATCGTATATTGCGACGAAGAGCAAATCGCCGCCGCGCTAAAGGTGCTGGCGTGGGAAGAGAATATGTTGGTCGAAGGGGCCGCCGCCTTGGCGCTGGCGGCCTATCTGGCGGAGCCGCAGAAATACGCAGGCCAAGCCTCTGCCGTTTTGCTTTGCGGGGGCAACTATGAGGTCGCGCAGTTGCGCAGCATTCTCTGATTGCAGCCCGGCCCGCTGTGGCGTCAGCGGGCCGGGGCTCTTTGCCTCAGGGCATGTCGAACCGCAGATCAACCCAACGGCCCACGGGGATGTCACAGGGCGCACCCCCGGCCCAGCCATCCTGCCAGATCACCTCGCGGGTACGGACATCAAGCGCCGCCATCCCCGCGTCATAGCTGCAATCGGCATAGACCAACCGGTTGCCATTCGCATCCTGCGGCACTTCGATCTGCCACCCTTTGGATGCAAGCGGCGGGACATCCCTCAATCTATAGTGGCCCAGCCCAATTCGTTCGAACCGCGCCGCCAGGGGCACCGCGGGCTCTTCGCTGCTGTCGTGGAACAGCCGGACAATCGGGCTCGCTTCTTTGATGAAACCATTGGCATCCACGGTCGTGTTCGCCCCGGACCACAGGGCTTGCCAAGCGCCCCATGCCCCGGTTGCCCGCACGCGAAAGGCCAGACCCGGCGTGTCGATCCCCACTGCGATCTGCCACAAGTTCGCGCTTTGCCCGCCCAAGGTGCTGTTGCCGCAAAGCAGGCCAAAAACCCCATCCAGCGCCGGAAAGGGATTGGCCCCGGCGGGTGCCTGTGCATGGGCACCGCCATAGGCTGAGAAACTGCCCGAAAGCGCATGCGCATCAAGGTCCGCCACAAGCGGCCCCGCATCCGCACCGATACCGAAATCCCCCACGCGCAGCAGCCGTCCCACCGTCGCGTCATCCACGCTCTGCGTCAGCGCCGCGCCCGTGGCCATGCCGCTGGCGGCGTCAAAGGCCAGCGCGGTGGTCCAACTGCTGCCATCGGCGCTGACCTTGATGGCGAAATCATCCTGCCCCGCCGTGCCCATCTCGGCCCGTCCGGAAAAATCGGTCTGGAACAGCAGGCTCGCGGTATCGGCGGCGCTGGCCTTGTTGAGCTTTACCTGATGCCCCGCGCCTTCGTGGGTGAACAGGCTCGCCGGGGAAGAAACCGCCAAGCGATTGCCGCTGTCGTGAGCCGTGTTGATCCCCACTCCAGACAGGTGCGCCAGATCGGGGGGCGACACCTCGGCCCAAGCGCCTGCCACCCATCGGCGCAGGATCCCGGTGGATTTATCCAAGGCAAGCCAGCCGTCCTGTGGCGTGGTGAATTGCCAGGTCTCTCCAATCCAGACGGCCAGTTCGCCGACATGACCCGCCCAAGCCGCCGTGGGGGCGGTGCCGAGGGCACGAACCTCCCCCGCCTGCGGCAGGGCGGGCGGCGTGTTGGCGTCGAAACCTTCGACCGCAAGCTGCACCAGAAGGTCCAGCCGTTGCAGCGCTTCGTTGTGGGTCACATGTTTTTGCGCCTGTGCCGGCATCAGATAGGGAAGGGACAGGCGCTCTGAGGTGTCGGGCATCGGGGCTCTCCGGGTTATGGGTCGCCTGAGACTGTGTGAAAGAAGTCTTTCCAGCCTGACAACCCACCGCTCGGGCGGGGCGCAACGGCGCGGGGGGCTGCCCCGCCGCCGATTGCTGAACCGGGCCGCGTTCACATTTACCAATCCGCCCTAACTCCCTGTCAGGCGGCACCTTTTCAATCCGAAAGCCGCAGTCTAACATCCCGCCATCGGCACGCAGGAAAGGCCCACACTTATGTCTATGACCAAGATCGCCGTTGTTGGCATCGGCTATGTCGGGCTGTCGAACGCGGTGCTTCTGGCGCAGCACAATGACGTGACGGCGGTGGATCTGAACGCGGACAGGGTGGCGCAGGTGAATGCGCGCCACGCGCCGATCGTCGACCCCGAGATCGAGCAATACCTCGCCCAAAAGCCGCTTACCCTCAAGGCCAGCACCGAGCCGGAGGCGGCATACCGCGAGGCCGATTATGTGCTGATCGCCACGCCGACGAACTATGACCCGCGCACCAATGTTTTCGACACCTCCAGTGTCGAGGCCGTGGTGCGGGATGTTCTGGCGATCACGAAAACGGCCACCATTGTTATTAAATCCACGGTGCCGGTGGGCTATACCGCAGGGCTGTCTGCCGCGTTGGACACCGATCAAGTGATCTTTAGCCCGGAATTCCTGCGCGAAGGCCGCGCGCTTTATGACAATCTGCACCCCTCGCGGATCGTCGTCGGCGAAGACAGCCCCCGGGCGCGACGCTTTGCGCAACTGCTGGCCGAGGGGGCAATCGACGATGATATTCCCATGCTCTTTACCGGTGCCTCCGAGGCGGAAGCGGTCAAACTCTTCGCCAATACTTTCCTCGCCATGCGGGTGGCGTATTTTAACGAATTGGACAGCTATGCGCTGACCAATGGGTTAGACACGCGCCAGATTATCGACGGTGTCTGCCTCGACCCGCGCGTCGGCGGGCATTACAACAACCCATCTTTCGGCTATGGCGGCTATTGTTTGCCCAAGGATTCCAAGCAGTTGCTGGCGAACTATTCGGATGTGCCGCAGAACCTGATCAACGCCGTGGTCGAGGCGAACCGCACCCGCAAGGATTTTGTGTCAGAGCAGATCATGGCACTTGGCCCGCAGCGGGTGGGCATCTACCGGCTGGTGATGAAGACGGGATCAGACAACTTCCGCCAAAGCTCGGTCCAAGGGATCATGAAACGGCTCAAGGCCAAGGGCATCGAAGTGATCGTCTATGAACCTGTGTTGCAGGAGGACCGGTTCTTCGGTTCGGAGGTCACCCGCGATCTGGAAGCCTTCAAGGCGCGAGCGGATGTGATCGTGGCAAACCGCAATCACCCCGATTTGGCGGATGTCCCGGACAAGGTCTTTACCCGCGACCTTTTTGGCGCGGATTAACGGACGGGCGGCACTCCTCAACGCGCTTTGGAATGGTGGGCCGCAGCGGGGCTACGACGGCAGCCGTGGCCCGCATTCCACCCATGGGTGGCGGCTTTCTACCCCGCCTAATCCGCGGTTGCCGTGGCCATAGGCGCAAGGTCCAAGCCGCCCACCTGCGCCAGATGCTCCAGCAGGGCGTCGACCCCTTTGCCGGACTTCAATGCGCAAAAAACCGTCGGCAGGTCTGGGCGCATCCGCGCGCTGTCACGCTGCATGACCTCAAGCGAGGCCCCGACATGGGGCGCGAGATCGGTCTTGTTGATCACCAGAATGTCGGACTTCGTGATCGCCGGACCGCCTTTGCGGGGGATTTCCTCGCCCGCTGCCACGTCGATCACATAAAGCGTCACATCCGCCAATTCAGGGCTGAAGGTGGCCGACAGATTGTCGCCGCCGCTTTCGATCAAGACCACGTCGACCTCAGGGTGGCGCGCGACCATCTCTGTCACGGCGGCAAGGTTGATCGAGGCATCTTCGCGGATCGCCGTATGCGGGCAGCCGCCGGTCTCGACCCCGATGATCCGGTCTTGGGGCAACACCTGCATCCGCATCAGCGCTTCGGCATCCTCTTGGGTGTAGATGTCATTGGTGATCACGCCGATAGACAGCCGATCCCGCAAGGCGCGGCACAGCGCTGCCGTCAGGGTGGTTTTGCCCGCGCCCACGGGGCCGCCGATGCCGACCCGCAAAGGGCCATTGTTGCGTTTCATGTGCGGAAAATCCTCGAATACTGGGTTTCGTGTTTCATGGCGGCGATGTCACCTAGAAAGGCGGTGGAGGAGAGATCGTCGAGCGTGCCTGCTGCCGCTGCCTCGGCAACTTCGAGACAGACCGGCGCGAGCGCGCGGATGACGATCTGCCCCTCGGTCTGCCCCAAGGGGATAAGGCGCATGCCTGCGGTGGCAAGATTGGCGGCAAAGGCGTGTAGGAACATCTCTAGCGTATGGCGCAGGGGCAGCCCTTGCAGACGCGCCGCGCGTCCTACGGCAACCGGATAGCAAAGCGGCGGCAGGTCGACCTGCCAGATCGCGGCACTTGCGCGGGCAAAGGCTTCGCCTTGCAGCACGGTCTCTTTCAACCGTTCAGCAGAGGCGGCAAAGGCGCGGGCCTGCGCGTCGATCTCTGCCGGGTTATCCGCGCGATAGGCCGCCGCAAGAAACAGCGCATCGGCCTGACCCGCGCCGTGCCGCAGCACGCTGGACAGCCAGTCGGCCAAAGCATCTTGATCCGCCACCGCCCCGTCCTGCACCGCCCATTCCAGCCCGTGGCTATAGGCAAATGCCCCCACCGGATAGGAGGGAGAGAGCATCTGCACCAGGGTCAAAAGCGCATCGGCCTGCAGGGTTTCAGCCATGCGCGTGGTCGTGGTGCTGGGCGGGGTCGTGATCATGCGCATGGTCGTGATCATGAACGGCGTGATGGACATGGCCGTGGTCGTGCCCATGGGTGCGCCCATGGCCATAGGCGCCGCCTTCGGGGCGAAAGGGGGCGGTGATCTCTCGCGTGGCGGCACCAATCTGGCCAAGCATCTTGGCGATCACATGGTCGCGCTGGATCACAAGCCGGTCGGCGTCGATCTGGCAGGGGGTATGTCGGTTGCCGATGTGCCACGCGATGCGCGGCAGGTCGGGGCCGGTCACTTCCAGCAGGGCTTCGTCGGCGGCCACCACCTCAACCACGCGCCCGTCGGCCAAAACGAAAGCGTCGCCGTGATCAAGCGAGGTGGTCTGCGCCAGATCGACCAGAAACGGCAGCCCGCCCGCCGTGGTCAGCACCTTGCGGCGCAGAAAACGCCCGTCATAGGTCAGCTCTACCCGGTCACTGGCATCGGACCACGCTTCGGCGCGGCGCATGTCTTGGCAAAGGATGGGGGTCATTTCGGTCTCTTCAAAACAGGAAATAGCGCTGCGCCATGGGCAGCACAGAGGCAGGTTCACAGGTCAGCAACTCACCGTCGGCGCGGACTTCATAGGTTTCGGGGTTCACCTCGACCTTGGGCAGCGCATCGTTCAGCTTTAGATCGCGCTTGCCGATTTCGCGGGTGTTGCGCACGGCGAGGGTTTGTTTGGCAAGGCCAAGCTTGCCGCCCACGCCCGCCGCCTCTGCCGCTTCGCTGACAAAGACCACGGCAGAGTTTTCCACCGCGCGGCCATAGGCCCCGAACATGGGTCGCGAATAGACCGGCTGTGGCGTCGGGATAGAGGCGTTCGGGTCGCCCATTTGCGCGCAGACGATGCTGCCCCCCAAAAGCACCATCTCGGGCTTCACTCCGAAAAAGGCGGGGTTCCACAGCACCAGATCGGCGCGCTTGCCCTCTTCGATGCTGCCGATATGGGTCGAGATGCCATGCGCGATGGCGGGGTTGATGGTGTATTTCGCAATGTAACGGCGGACGCGGAAGTTGTCGTTCTCGCCCGTCTCTTCGGCCAGCCGCCCGCGCTGCTTTTTCATCTTGTCGGCGGTCTGCCATGTGCGGATCAAAACTTCTCCGACCCGGCCCATGGCCTGACTGTCGCTGGCGATGATGGAAAAGGCCCCCATGTCATGCAGGATATCTTCGGCGGCGATGGTCTCTCTCCGGATGCGGCTTTCGGCAAAGGCCACGTCCTCGGGGATGGATTTATCAAGGTGGTGACAGACCATGAGCATGTCGAGATGCTCTTCCAGCGTGTTGACCGTGAAGGGCCGCGTGGGGTTGGTCGAGGAGGGCAGCACATGCTCTTCGCCGCAGATCTTGATGATATCCGGCGCATGGCCCCCGCCTGCGCCTTCGGTGTGGAATGCGTGGATCGTGCGGCCTTTCATGGCCTTTACGGTATGTTCGACAAAGCCGCTTTCGTTCAGCGTGTCGGTGTGGATCATCACCTGCACATCCATCGCGTCGGCGACGTTCAGGCAGCAGTCGATGGCAGCCGGGGTGGTACCCCAATCCTCATGCAGTTTCAGCGCACAAGCGCCCGCGTTGATCTGCTCTTCCAGAGCCGCGGGCTGTGAGGCGTTGCCTTTCCCCGCGAAGGCGAGGTTCATCGGAAAGGCATCTGCCGCCTGCATCATGCGCCCGATATGCCAGCCGCCGGGCGTGCAGGTGGTGGCCAATGTGCCATGCGCGGGGCCGGTACCGCCGCCGAGCATGGTGGTTAGCCCCGAATGCAGCGCGTCTTCGATCTGTTGCGGGCAGATGAAATGGATGTGGCTGTCAAACCCGCCTGCGGTCAGGATGCGCCCTTCGCCCGCGATCACCTCGGTGCCCGGTCCGATGATGACATCGACCCCCGGTTGCGTGTCAGGGTTGCCCGCCTTGCCGATCTTGGCGATGCGCCCGTCTCTCAGCCCCACATCGGCTTTGTAGATGCCGGTATGGTCGACGATCAGCGCATTGGTGATGACCGTGTCCACGGCCCCGCCTGCTCGGGTCACCTGCGACTGGCCCATGCCGTCGCGGATCACCTTGCCGCCGCCGAATTTGACCTCTTCGCCATAGGCGGGGGCGTTTTGGCCGCTGCGTTCGGTGGTCAGGTCGCGCTCAACTTCGATGATGAGGTCCGTGTCAGCCAGCCGCACCCGGTCGCCCACCGTGGGGCCGAACATGGCGGCATATTCACCGCGTTTGATCTGTGCAGGCATCAGAGGTCTCCCATCACCGCGCTGTTAAAGCCAAAGATCCGCCGCGCCCCGCGGATCGGGATCAGCGATACCTCACGGCGTTGGCCGGGCTCGAACCGCACAGCGGTCCCCGCTGCGATATCAAGCCGGTGCCCCCGTGCCGCCGCGCGGTCAAACTCAAGCGCCGGGTTGCTCTCGGCGAAATGGTAGTGGCTGCCCACCTGCACCGGGCGGTCACCGGTATTGGCCACCATGAGCGTGATCGCCTCGCTGTCGGCATTCAGGGTCAGCAGGCCCGCCGCCGGAAAGATCTCTCCGGGGATCATGCTTTTGCTGTTTTCAGGTGGCGCATGGCAAGGATCAGGCCCGACAGCACAAAGGCCAGCCCGGCGACAATATAGACCGCCAGCGATCCGTCACTCTCTGCGCCATGGCCATGGGGGAGAGGCGCTGTATGGGCAAAGGCCGCCATGGCAAGCGATATGAGCGGCAGGGCAAGAAGGGGGGCAAAACGCGGCATGAAATGTCCTTATCTGATGGGGTTGTGCACGGTGACCAATTTGGTTCCGTCGGGGAAAGTGGCTTCGACCTGCACTTCGGGGATCATCTCGGCCACCCCCTCCATACAGTCGTCTCGGGTGATGACATGGGCACCGGCCTGCATCATATCGGCCACGCTGCGCCCGTCCCGTGCGCCTTCGACCACGGTGTCGGTGATCAGCGCGATGGCTTCGGGATGGTTCAGCTTGACCCCCCGCGCAAGGCGCTTGCGGGCGACCTCGGCGGCCATGGAGATCAGCAGTTTGTCTTTTTCTCGCGGGGTCAGTTGCACGTCAGGTCATCCATGATCGGGGGAGGGTGTCACCGCTCAGTTCGCCCAAGATCGGGACGAGCGATTGTCGAAGGTCGAAACTGTCTGCCCCGAGGATCCGCGCGACCAGCAGGTCAGGGCCGATCAGACTGGCCCCGGCGTTGGCGGGCAATTGGCTGCGGAGCCGGGCCAGCCGCGCTTCGGCATCGGGCGCGACATAGATAATCGTGGCGAGGGCGCCCGCGCCCGCCGCGATATGAGGGGCCGCCAGATGGGCGGTGACATCGCCGCTAAGCGTCATCGCGTCGTGAAACAGCGGGCGGCCCGCGCGGCTGACCTCGATCCGGTCGCGGAAATGGGCCTGTCGAAGGGTTTCGCCCATGGCGGCGCGGCCAAAGACCAGCGGCTCAACCAGCAGGAGGGAGGCATCTTGCGCCAGATCGACCGACAGCCGTCGCCGCAGCGCGCACCCGTCATAAAGGATCGTCTCTTGCGGCAGCCAATGCAGCGTCGCGCCGGAGTCTACGGCGAGGGTGTTGCGCAGGTTTGCCACTTGTCCCGGTTGCGCGCGATAGGCGCGTTCGGCGGCCTGCGTGGTGAGGCTGAGCGCGGCCTTTGCCTCTGCCCGGGCGGTCATGGCAAAACTATCGCCGCCCGTGATGCCACCTGCGGAATTGATAATGATCGCTTGCAGCATCGCGGGGTCGGGGCGCGGAAACAGCAGCTTCATCGCGCCCGATTGCCGCAAATCCCCCAGTGTCGAGCCACCCCGCGCGGCCTTGGCCGAGACCATCGCCGCACCGATCGCGCGCGGCTGCACCGGGGTCGCTTGGGGGCTGTTTATGCTGGTGTCGACGAGAATGAGAATGGCTCCGCCCGGAAATGTATGATGATTTTTTAATCACCATAGAGACGGGGGAGAGTCATCGCCGAGGCGGTGCAGGGCCGCCAGTGCGCTGCGTTTGCCCAAATAAAGGGCGGAAATTCGCGGATGTGTCGTAATCTTGGGCGGTGCAAGAATGGCGCGGCGGCCCCGCGTTGAGGGCCGCCGCTGTCGTCAAATCCCGATCAAGGGCGCAGCATGACCTTGCCGCCACGGCCCGTGGTCAGTGCGGCCTTCATCGCCTCGGTCACCTCGGCCAGCGGGTAGATGCCGCCTGTGTCGAGGGGAAGCTGCCCCTTCGCGGCGAGTTGCACCAGCTCACCAATCAGACGGCCCCGCGTCTCAGCCGCCATGTCACCACTGACACGCGAGCCCCAGAAGCCTTTGACGGTGATGTGCTTCATGATCAATTCGCCCGAGGACATGGAAAGCGGTTGGCCCGTCGCCGTGCCGAAGACGATCAATTCGCCATCCTTGCCCAGAAGCTCGATCAGTTGACCGCCCAACTCACCGCCGACCGAGTCGATGGCCGAAACCGCGCCGTCTTTGCCGATCAACTCGCGCGCCTTGCTCTGCCAATCCGCATCTTCGGTGGAAAGCACGTTCTCCGCGCCGGTATCGCGCATTTCTTCGGCGGCACCTTCGCGGCGGACGAGGTTCAGCAGCTTGATACCGCGTGCCTTGGCCAGACCAACCATGATCTTGCCCACCGCGCCGTTGGCGGCGGTTTGGATCAACCACTCGCCTTCGCCGACCTTCAGGGTCTCCAGCAGGGACAGGGCGCTGAACGGCATGGCGATCAACTGCGCACCGGCCTCGTCCGAGATCGCCTCGGGCAGGGGCAGCAGGCCTGCAGCGGGGGCGGTGAAATACTCAGCCCATGCGCCGTGGAACCCGGCCGCCGTGACCCGTTTGCCGATCAGCGCTTCGTCAACGCCTTCGCCCACAGCCTCGACGATGCCGAGCGCTTCGGAGCCGCCGATGGCACCGGGCAGTTCGGGCTTGTAGCCATAGTTGCCGCGCACGGTCCAAAGGTCGTGGTTGTGAATGGGCGACAGCACCATGCGCAGCAGCGCTTCGCCAGCGGCTGGCGCGGGCTTGTCGGTTTCGCGGGTGGTCAGAACCTCGGCGGGCTCGCCGAATGTGTCGTGGATGGCAGCGAACATGCTGTTTCCTTTCAGGTTGGGAATTGGCCCCCAGTGGGGGAGAGTTGGGCAGAGGTTTCAGCGCGGGCCATGCGCAGGGCTGCATCGCTGCGCGCCAGTTTGGCCAGCACCGCCGCGCCGAGCCATTTGGCATAGAGCATGCGGGCGGTGGTTTCGGGGTCAGACAACGCACGAACGGTCCCATCCTCTGCGCCTTGGCGCAGCAATTGGGCAATCCGGGCGACCAATGCGTCGACACCCTGGTCCAGCGTTTCGCGCATCGTCTCCGACAGGTCGGCGACTTCGGATCCGAGTTTCACCACCAAACAAGCGCTGGCGATCCCCGGGGCGCTGGATTGGCTGAGCCATGCATCCCAAAAACTGTCGAGCTTGTCGCCCGCCGTTCCCGGGGCTGCAATCAGCGCATCGACACGGGCGAGATAGGCCTCGACGTAGTCGGCCAACATCGCGGTGCCGAAAGCCTCTTTCGACGCGAAGTAATAGTAGAACGAGCCCTTGGGCACGCCGCTTTCGCTCAGAATGCGCGACAGGCCAACGCCAGAGAACCCGTGCCGGAGCACGAGGCTACGTCCGCTGTCTAAAATGCGTTGCCGCGTCTGATCTGCTTTCTTTGCCTCTGTCATGAGGGGCATCTATAAAATAATAGACCGGTCGTCTAGTGCGCTCGCGTGAATGTGAGGCGGGCAAGTTCGATAGTGCATCATTTTGGAAAACGGCGGAAAAACCTATTCTTGCGTATTCATATATATTAGATTCCAAGCAGCGGCCTCAGGACACCAAAACGGATGGAATGGTAAGATGAACCAAAAGATTGCTCTGATCACAGGGGCCGGGAGCGGCGTCGGCCTCGCCTGCGCGCAGCGGTTGGCGAAAGACGGTTTCACTCTCGTTCTCACCGGGCGGCAACAGGATAAGATCGACGCCGCCTGTGCTACGCTTGACGGGCAGGGGCATATCGCCGTGGCTGCGGACGTGGGGGTTGAGGCCGATGTCGACGCGCTTTTCGACAGAGTGGAGGCGACCTTCGGGCGGCTGGACCTGCTGTTCAACAATGCCGGGCGCAATGGTCCGGCGGTTGAGGTGGACGACTTGAGCGTCGCGGAATGGAACGACATCGTCGCGACCAATCTGACCGGGTCATTCCTCTGCGCCCGCGCGGCCTTCGCCTTGATGAAACGCCAAAGCCCGAAAGGCGGGCGGATCATCAACAACGGCTCGATCAGCGCCCATGTGCCGCGCCCCCTCTCGGTGCCCTATACGGCAACGAAACACGCGATCACCGGGTTGACCCGTGCGCTGTCGCTCGACGGGCGCGCGCATGACATCGCTTGCGGGCAGATCGACATCGGCAATGCGGCCAGCGAGATGACGGAGCGGATGGCAGACGGCATCCTGCAACCCAACGGCAGCCGCATGTCCGAGCCGCGCATGGATGTGAACGACGTGGCCGAAACGCTGTCATACATGGCGAAGCTGTCGCTCGACTCCAACGCCATGTTTGTCACCGTGATGGCCACCAAGATGCCATTTGTCGGGCGCGGCTAAGCCGTCAAAGCACCTTGCCCGGGTTCATCAATTGGCCCGGGTCGAGCACGGCTTTGATCTGCTCCATCAACTCCAGCGCGACCGGGTCCTTATAGCGGCGAAGTTCGGCCCGTTTGAACGTGCCGATGCCATGCTCGGCTGAGAATGAGCCGCCCATCTGGTGCACGATATCATGCACGATCCGGTTGAAGGCATCGTATTCGGCAAGGAACGCCGCATCCGCCATATCCACCGGGCGCGACAGATTGAAATGCAGGTTGCCGTCGCCGAAATGGCCAAAGGGGCAGGGGCGCAGTCCGGGCATATGTTCCATGCATGCTTGAGTCGCCTCGCGGATGAAATCAGCCACGCGCGAGACCGGCACGGATACGTCATGCTTAATCGACGCGCCCTCAGGCTTTTGCGCCTCCGACAGGTTTTCCCGCAGCGCCCAAAGCGCGCCCTTCTGCGCTTCCGATGCGCCGATCACGGCGTCGATGATTTCTTCCGCCTCAAACGCTGCTTCCAACGCCGCCTCCAGCCGGGCATCAAGGTCGGCCTGCGCGCCATTGCCGGTGAGTTCGAGCAGGCAATAGGCCGGATGCGCCTCTGCCATCGGGTCGCTACAGCCGGGCGCGTGGTCGATCACCATTTGCAGGCCAAGCCGGTCGATATATTCAAAAGTCGAGAGCGTGTCCGCCGTTTGCCCACGCATCCGGGCATAGAGCGCCAGCGCCAGGTCGGGGCCGGTGCAGGCCACCAGCGCCGTGGCGCGGGCGGTGGGCTTGGGGAAAAGCTTGATCACCGCTGCCGTGATGATGCCAAGCGTTCCTTCGGCCCCGATAAAGAGGTGTTTAAGGTCGAAACCGGTGTTGTTTTTACGCAGCCCGCCCAGATCATTCAGCACCCGGCCATCGGGCAGCACCGCTTCGATCCCCAGCACCAGATCGCGGGTATTGCCATAGCGCAGCACCGCCGTGCCGCCCGCGTTGGTCGAAAGGTTGCCGCCGATCTGGCAGGACCCTTCGGAGGCGAGCGACAGCGGGAAGAGCGCGTCGACCTCATCCGCCGCCGCTTGGATATCGGCGAGGATACAACCCGCCTCGACCGTCATGGTGGCGTTGGTCGGATCGACCCCCCGAATGCGGTTCAGCCGGTCAGTCGTGAGGATGATCCCGCCGTCCGGCACGCCGCCCCCCGCCAGACCGGTGTTGCCGCCCTGCGGCGTGACCGGCACCTCGGCTGTATGGCACAGGCGCATGCAGGCGGCGACCTCCTCGGTGGAGCCGGGGCGGATCAGCGCCAGCGCGGTGCCGCGCCGCAGCCCGCGATCTTCGATCAGCCGCGCGTCAAAATCCTTGGCGTCGGTCACGACATGGGCGGCACCGATGGCTTGGCGCAGATCGTCGAGCAAGGCGCCATGGTCTTGCCCGTCCGTTTCGGGCGCGCGGCGCGGCGCGGTCAGAGTGGTCATCTGGGTCATCCTTTAGCGCTGGTCGGCGTCGACTTTTTTCTGGGCCGCCGCGCGCAGCTTGCTGATCGTGGTGCGGGTCGAGATTTGCTCGGGGTCGGTTACAAGCTCGATCAGGGCCGGGCGGCCACTTTCGCGGGCGCGGGTGAAGGCGGCGGCGAAATCCTCGGTCTTGGTCACCCGTTCCGCATGAGCGCCCAGCCCCTCGGCCATTTTGACGAAATCTTGGTTCTGCAGCGTAGTGCCCGAGATCCGTTCGGGGTGATCGCGTTCTTGGTGCATGCGGATGGTGCCGTAAATGCCGTTGTTGAACAGCAGGACAATGGGCCGCCCGCCATATTGCGCGGCGGTGGCCAATTCATTGCCGCTCATCATAAAGCCGCCATCGCCGACGAAGGAGAGCGTCAGGCGCTCCGGCTCGGCAATCGAGGCCGCGACGGCGGCGGGCACGGAATAGCCCATCGCACCACAGGTCGAGCCGACAATCCGGCCCGGACGGCCAAAGCGCAGGAACCGTTGCGCCCAGCCGGTGTGGTTGCCCGCGTCGAGCGTGACCACTACATCATCGGGCAGCTCATCGCGCAGTTGCGCAAGGGCCACCCCCATGTCGAGATCCCAGTCGCCGCCATTGGGCGCTTCGGTATCGGTGAGGTAATCGGCGTGGAGTTTCTCGCACCATGCGTCCCATGCCTCAGCGCGGCCCAGATCGACACCGTCCAAGGCGGCAGCGACTGAAACGGGTGCTGCGGCAATGCCCAGATCTGGCGAATAGACCCGCCCAATCTCATCCGCGTCGGGATAAAGGTGCACCAGCCGGGTGTCGGGGTTGGGCGATTGCATGGTGGTGTAGGTCTTGGTCGTCATCTCCCCCAATCGTGCGCCGATCACCACGAGCAGATCCGCGTCGCGTTGATGGGCGTAGAGGCTGGGCGCGGTAGAGGTGCCGAAATCGCCTGCATAGACGGGCGAGAGGTTGTTGACGATGTCCTGCCGCCGGAAAGAGGTGGTGACGGGGATCTTGTTGGCCTCGGCAAAGCGCGTGATGGCCGCGGCACTTTCATCCGACCAGCCCGAGCCGCCGAGCAGCAGCAGGGGCCGTTCGGCCTGCGCGATCTCGGTCTTGAGCATGTCGAGATTGTCAGGCGACAGCCCAGCATGGGTCGCCGTATAGGGCCGCGCGTCGGCGACGGAGACCACCTCGGTCAGCATGTCTTCGGGCAGGGAGATTACCACCGGACCGGGGCGGCCCGAGGTCGCCACGCGGAAGGCGCGGGCCATATATTCCGGCACCCGCGCCGGGTCGTCGATCTGCGTGGCCCATTTGGCGATGGGGCCAAACATCGCACGGTAGTCGACTTCTTGAAACGCCTCGCGGTCGGTCGTGTCGCGGGCGATTTGACCCACCAGCAGGATCATCGGCGTGCTGTCTTGTTGCGCGATATGCACGCCGATGGCCGCGTGGCAGGCACCGGGGCCGCGGGTGACCATGCAGATGCCGGGGGTGCCGGTTAGTTTGCCATAGGTCTCAGCCATATTGGCGGCCCCGGCTTCGTGCCGCGCGTTGATGAGGGTGAAACGGTCCTGCACATCATGCAGCGCATCGAGCACCTCAAGATAGCTTTCGCCGGGCACGCAATAGGCGGTGTCGGCACCGTGGATCAGCAGTTGATCCACAAGGACCTGTCCGCCGGTCCGCGCCTTGAGGGAAGTTTTTTGCAGCATGGAGAAGGCTCCGTTTCGTTCGTTCTAAGATTTAAGTATGTGTGGCGGCTTGGCTTTTCGGGCTGGGGTTCCGGGCCTTTTGGAAGGCCAGGATAACGCCCGCGATGACAAACCCCGAGGCGGTGAGCCGCAGATCGGGATAAATCAGCAGCAAGGACGCCCCGAACAGCACCACCGACAGCATGTTGGACAGTCTGCCAAAGTAGTAGCGCTGCAAGGCGGCGGCCAGCAGGATGACGCCAATGGTGGCCTGCAACAGGACCAGCGTGATCTGGGTGACCGAACCCTGCATCAGGATCGCCGGTTCATAGACGAACATGAAGGGCACGATAAAGCCGGTGGCACCGAGTTTCACCGCAGCCCAACTCGCCTCGACGATCTTGGCGTGCGATAGGGTGTTGGCCGCATAGACCGCCATGGCGACGGGGGGTGTGATGGCCGACAGGATGGCGAAGTAGAACACAAAGAGGTGCGCCGCTTCGACCTGAACGCCCAGTTTCACCAGCGCCGGCACCAGCAGGGCGACCTGCACGATATAGGCGGGTGTTGTCGGCATCCCCATACCAAGGATGATGCCCGCGATCATCGACAGGAACAGCGCGATGACCAGCGTGTCTTGAGCCGCTTCGATCACAAAGTTCGAGAAGGTGAGGCCAAGGCCGGTGATGTCGATCACGCCGACCACGATGCCCGCACAGGCACAGGCCGCGGCAATCGCCAACACGTTGCGCGCGCCGCCCTCAAGCGCTTCGAGGATGTTGTCGATGGTGACGTAATGCCGTGTCGTCTTGCGCAGGGCCGCGACCGGCACGACCGAGATGATACCGCAAAGTGCTGCATAGGGTGCAGAGTAGCCCATCATCAGCACGCCCACGATAATCGCCAACGGCAAGAACAGGTGGCCGCGTTCAAGCAGCACGATTTTCAGCGGCACTTGATCCTCTTTCGGGACCGAGCCGATGCCCTTGCGCTTGGCCTCAAAATGGACCGCCGCGAAGAGCGCGACATAGAACAGAACCGCGGGGGCCAGCGCATATTTCGCGACCGTCAGGTATCCCACGCCGAGATATTCCGCCATGACAAAGGCCGCAGCCCCCATCACGGGGGGCATGATCTGACCGCCCGTCGACGCCACGGCCTCTACCGCGCCCGCGAAGGCGGGTTTGAACCCCATGCGTTTCATCAGCGGGATAGAGAAGGTGCCGGTCGTCATCACATTGGCCACGGCAGAGCCGGAAACCGAGCCGAAGAGGCCGGAGGTCACGCAGGCCACCTTGGCCGGGCCGCCAACCTGACGCCCGGTAAGCGCCACAGCGAAATCCATAAAGAGTTGGCCCACGCCCATCCGCTCTACCAGAGAGCCGAACAAGATGAACAGCACCATATAGGTCGCCGATACCGCAATCGGGATACCGAAGATGCCTTCGGGCGTCATGAACAACTGCTCAAGGATCACCGAAGGCAGCGTCGAGGTGAAGGCCAGACCGTAGCCGAGAAACAAAAGAGCGGTGATGGGCAGCATCGGCCCAAGCATCCGGCGCGTGCCCTCCAACAAGAGAACAACCAGCGTGATGCCCACCACGATATCCATCGGCATTAGCGGGTCAACGTAGAGGAACCGTTGCGTGATGTAATTAAGGTTGAACGACGGATAAAGTGCAGCGCCCGCAGCCACGATACCGATCACCACGTCATACCAACTTGGCACATCGTTGCGCAGACCTTTGCGGTCGACGGTCAGAAAGATCAGCAAAAGCGCGAGAGCGACGTGCACGCCGCGCATGATATAGGGGTTGGGCGGGCCAACGAAGGCGACGTAGAGATGCCACACAGCCATACCGACCAGGATCAGCCTTGCTATACGGGTAATCAGGGGCATCTTGTCCAGAAAGATCGACAGTTGCATGGGGGTTCTCGCGTCTAGAGTGGAAGGCGGCCCTTATGCGTCATCGCGCGGGATGCGCGGGGCAGGGCCTTTAGGGGTCTAGGTCGGACGGAGCGCATGGCCCCGGCCGACCCGTTTCTCGTCGGGGGTGGATTACATCCCCGAGACGCCACGCTCTGCGTAGAACTCTTTCGCGGCGGGGTGGAAGGGCACGCCGATGTCGGTGGCCATTTCCTCAACCGTCAGGTCAGCCATGGATTTACTGATCGCGGCAAAGCTGTCGTTGTTGTCAGCAATCGCGCCGAGCACCGATTTGATGATCTCACCGTCATAGTCGCAGGGCGCGACCATATGGGTGTCGTAGCTGATCGCGTGCACGGTCTCATCGAAACCGGGATAGGCGCCCGCTTTGACTTCGCGACGCTGGAAGGCGGCGTTCTTGTCCTTGAAATAGGCAAAGGTCTCTTCGTCCACGTCGACCAGACGGATTTTGCGCGAGGATGCCAGATCCATGACCGAACCGGTCGGCAGCGACGAGCCAAGGGTGAAGAAATCAGCCTGACCGTCTTTCATCTGCGAAGCAGAGTCGGAATAGGACGTGTTGGCCACGCTATCAAGATCATCGAACGTCATGTCAGCAGTCGACAAAAGCTCGCGCGTCAGGAATTCGCCGGTGTTGCCAAGCTGTTGCGTGGTCAGGCGTTTGCCCTTCATGTCGGCGATGGTCTTGATGCCGGAATCCTCAAGCGCGACGATCTGGAAATACTGCGGATAGAGAATGCCAAGGTTGCAGACATTGGTGGTCGCCTTGCGGAAAGGCTCTTTGCCCGACAGGCTGTCCACGGTTGAGATCGAGTTGGCGAATGCGATGCCAAAGCGGCCCGCGTCCACGCCGACCACGTTCGACACGCCCGCGCCTGGCGTGACGGTGATGTCCATATCGGGGTTCTCACGCTCAACAATCGCCTTGATCGCGCCGCCCACGGGATACCACGACCCGCCCTGCTGGCCGGTGGCCATGACAAAGCTCTGCGCATGTGCGGCGACGCCGGCGACGGTGAAAAGGATGGTGGCCGCGGCTGTGCGGCGCAGTAATTTCAACATTGGTGACATAGAAACTCCTCCCGAGTTTTAACTGTGTATCGGCAGTAACTGGATGGGTTCCGGGCTCCCCCCTGACATCCTCTTGCCGTAGGACCGCAGACTGCGGGGGAATCGTCAGCCTGTCAATTAAAAATACAAATTTAGGGGGATTCCCTCTTACTTGTAATGTTGTATTCTGGTTGTAATGCAACGAATGGCCCTAGTTACTGATTATTGACAGCTTGTCATACAGGTGCTCCAATCGGCGAAAGGATGTTGTTATCATGACTGGAAATCTTCAGGCGACTGCGCCCCTCGTCGATGGTGCGACGCTCAGCGATCAAGTGACGGAAGTCCTGCGCCATAATGTCGTGAACGGCATCTGGGGCGTGGGCGATGTGCTGCCGTCGGAAACCACCTTGGCCAGCGATTTCGATGTCAGCCGCACCGTGATCCGGGAGGCTGTCTCGCGGCTCAAGGCGGAAGGCATGCTTTCCAGCCGGCAGGGGCGTGGGGCATTTGTGGCCAGTGATCGGCCCCGGCAGGGCTTTGCGATTCCTGAGCGGGATATGGAAAGCCAGCGTAAGCTTGAGCAGATCCTAGAGTTGCGCATGGGGCTTGAGATCGAAGCCGCCGCCATCGCCGCCGCCCGTGCAACGCCCGAAGCCTGCCAGGAGATCCAGCGCGCCGCCGCCGCCTATGACCAAAGCAACAAAATCGGCGGCCCCGCGGTTGCGAGTGGGGTCAGCGCCGACCTCGCCTTTCACCGCGCGGTTTGTGAGGCGACCGGGAACAGCTATTATCTCAGCCTTTTCAACTACCTTGTCGCCAGCCTGCGCGAGACGATGCTGGCCGGGCGTTTGCAAGCATTGAAACGCGGCGGCGAAAGCCGGGACGCCATTCAGGAGCACTATGACATTGCGGCCTCTATTGCTCAGGGCGATGCCGAACGGGCGCGCCAGCGGATGCGCGACCACCTTCAAATGTCGAGCGGGCGTCTCTTGGCGCAGCTCAAGACAGAGGATGGATTGGGCGAGTGACGGTTCCTGCCGCGCTCCAAGCCGCCCTCGCGCGGCCCGCATCGTTGACCATCGCGCTTAGCGGGGGGATCGATAGCCTCACCCTCTCTGCCGCCGCGGCCAAGGTGCGGGGGGCGGAGGGGGTTACGCTTTGCCACGCGGTTTCGGCCGCGGTCCCTTCGGCGGCGACAGCGCGGCTGAAAGACTTTGCAGCCGCTTGGGGCCTGCCACTGAAACTGGTGGATGCGGGCGAATTCGCCGATCCGTCCTACCGCGCCAACCCGGTGAACCGCTGCTATTTTTGCAAGTCCAACCTCTATGGCACATTGGCGCGGATGGGGCCGTTGGTGGCGGCGGGCACCAATACCGACGATCTGTCAGACTACCGTCCCGGTTTGCAGGCGGCGGCAGAGCATGGCGTGCTGCACCCGTTCGTCGATGCGCAGATGTCAAAAGCCGATGTGCGCGCCTTGGCCCGCGCGCTCGGGCTGGGGGAACTGGCGGAACTGCCCGCGGCCCCCTGTTTGGCCAGCCGGATTGAGACTGGCCTGCGGGTGGAGCCTGTGGACTTGGCGGTGATCGACCGGGTCGAAACCTTGCTGCGCGCGGCGTTGGGCAATATCACCCTGCGCTGCCGGCGCTTGCGCGGGGGCTGGGTGGTGGAGCTTGATCCGCCTCTCTATGAAGGTCTTTCCGCGCAAAAGCGCGCGGCGATTTTGACGCAGGTCCGGCGGGCCACGGATGACGGGCGCGCGGTTGATCTGCGGGCCTATTCAAGGGGAAGTGCATTTGTCCATCAATGAGAAAGGCCCCGACGGGCATCCAGACGTGACCTTTGACCGGGGCCGCGGCGGGCGCATCGGCATCGAAGAGGCCGTGCTGTGCGAGCATAAAGCGGTGGCGCAGATTGCCGCGATCATCGGCGATGCGGCAGCGGAGGGCCGGAGGCTGTTGCTGACCCGGCTGTCGGCAGAACAGTTTGACGACTTGCCGGACAATCTGGCCCAATCGGTCGATTACTGCACCGCCTCGCGCACCGCCATTCTAGGAGAGATCGGGCCTTTGGCCCGCGATCCCCGCATCGCCCTCGTCAGTGCAGGCACCTCTGATTACGCGCCCATGGCCGAAGCGCGGCGCACGCTGGCCTATGGCGGCATGGACGCGACCGAAGTGTCGGATGTAGGCGTGGCCGGGCTTTGGCGTCTGCTCGCGCGGGAAGAAATGCTGCGTGAAATGGATGTCGTGATTGTCTTTGCCGGGATGGACGCGGCGCTGCCGTCGGTCGTAGCCGGGCTTGTGCCGGGGGTGGTGATTGGTGTGCCGACCTCCGTGGGCTATGGTGTGGCCCGCGGCGGGAGGGTCGCGCTCGATTCGATACTCGCCAGCTGTGCGCCGGGGGTCACGGTGGTGAACATCGACAACGGCTATGGGGCTGCGACTTCGGCGTTGCGACTGGCCAATATGATGCGCCGCGCCGCGGCGGGAGGGTAGCCGGTGACAACACCGAAACTAAAGATCAAGAAACGCCAGACATTGGCCGACCAGCTTTACGGGCAGGTGCTTGAACAGATCGTGTCGAACAAACTCGCCCAAGGCGAAAAGCTGCCGTCGGAAAACCAGATCGCCACAGCCTTTGGCGTGTCCCGCCCCGTGGTGCGCGAAGCGCTGCGTAAATTGCAAGAGGACGGGCTGGTCGAGGCGCGGCGCGGCGTCGGTACTTTTGTGCGGCGGCGGCCGTCGGAAAAGCTGATTGAATATGCCACGGCGGGGTCGGTTGCCGGGCTGATGCGCGCGATGGAGGCGCGGATCACGATCGAAAAGGCCACCGCGCATATGGCCGCGCAACGGGCCGGCCCCAAGGATATCGCCCGGATCGAGGCAGCCTTGCAGGCGCTGGAGGCATCCATGCAGGCGCGCGATCCGTCTTTTGACGCCGATTACCAATTCCACCGCGCCATCGCGGCGGCCTCGGGCAACGAGGTCTTCGTGCAAATGCTCGACTGCGCCCGCGGATCCATCGAACAGGGGATCGACGTGGCGCAAAAACTGACCCGCCAAGGCTCGCAAGCGCGGATCGACGTGGTGATCAATGAGCACCGCCAAATCCTTGAAGCGATCCGTGCGGGCGACAGCGAAGCCGCGGGCGTATCGATGGCCTATCACCTGTTGCAGGCGCGGGCCCGGATCACCGACCACGCCGGTATCGCATAACGCCACCCCCCCCCGAAAGGCCCCTTTATGATCTACGACCACCGCACCTATTTCTGCCGCCCCGGCACGATCAAGAAACACCTCGCGCTCTATGCCGAATTCGGCTTTCCCGCGCAGAAACGCATCCTCGGCGCGCCACTGATCTACGCACAGGTCGAGACGGGGGACGTGAACTCCTTCGTGCATATCTGGGCCTATCAGGATGCCGCCGACCGGGCGGCGCGCCGCGCGCAGATGGCGGCGGACCCTGAGTGGCAGACTTACCTCAAGAAAAGCGCCGAGGCGGGATATCTGGTGCGCCAGACCAATAAGATCCTCATGCCCGTTCCGCTTGAAGGCTAAGCGGCGGCCCCGGCCTGACAAGTCAGGCCGGGGCATTGTTCAACTAACGATGCAGCTTTCGTCGATCCCGCGCCCTTCGTGGAAAGCGCGGATGTTGCTGGCCCAATGGCCAACCATGCGTTTGAGGTTATCCTCACTGTGGCCGCCGATATGGGGCAGGGGCAGGACGTTTTCGAGGCGTAGAAGCGGGTTGTCTGGCTCGACGGGCTCTTCGGTGAAGACATCCAAGGCCGCCCCGGCGATACGTTTGTGGGTGAGCGTGTCGATTAGGGCCGCCTCATCGACCAGCCCGCCGCGCCCGGTGTTGACCAGCAGGGCGTCGGATTTCATCTGCGCCAGTTCCGGCGTGCCGATGGTGTGGTGCGACGCCTCCGTCAGCGGCATGTGCAGGCTGACGATATCGCAGGTCTCAAGAATTTCGTCGCGTTCGGCATAGCGCGCGCCAGTGCCTTCGGCTGGCCCCGAGCGGCGGTAGTAGAGCACCTCGCAGTCAAAGCCCGTCAGCCGTTTCGCCACGAGTTGCCCGATGGCCCCAAAACCGATCAGCCCGACCTTTTGACTGCTGAGGTCCCGCGCGCCGGGGACGATTTCTGGCACGATCCACTTGCCCGCGCGGGTGTTGTTGTAATGCAGCGGGATGCGGCGCAGGGCGGCGATCATCATGCCGATAGTGAGATCCGCAATGGTGGGGGCGTTAACACCGGGGCTGCGTGCCACGGTCACGCCCATTTCCTTGGCCAGATCCACCGGGATCTTGTCATACCCGGTGCCCCATTGATGCACGAGGCGCACGCTATCGGCCCCGCGCAGAACCGAGGCAGGAAGCCCCCGCCCGCGCGGAACGATATAGGCGGCACCTTTCACCGTCTCGGCAAAATCCTCTTCGGAATAGGACGCCGCAAAGCGCAGGTCGAGCCCATCGGCATAGCCGCGCACTTTGTTCTGCATATCCTCCGGCATCGCGTCGAGCACGGCGACGGGGCCGATCAGATCGCCGCTCATGCCGAAGCCCCGCGCAGGTCTTCGGGCAGCAGCGCATCGGGCAGGTTTTGGTAGGACACGGGCCGCAGGAAGCGGCGGATCGCCATGGTGCCGACGGAGGTCGCGCCGAAGTTGGTGGAGGCCGGGTAGGGGCCGCCGTGCACCATGGCATCGCAAACCTCGACCCCGGTGGGGAAGCCGTTCACCAGCACCCGGCCCGCTTTCCGTTCAAGGATCGGCATCAGCGCCTTGGCGGCTTCGGTGTCGCCCTCGTCCATCTGGAGTGTCGCGGTTAACTGGCCTTCGAACCCTTTGGCAAGCTCTTGCATCTCATCGCCCGACGAGACCCGCAGCACCAGACCCAAGGGGCCGAAGACCTCTTCCCCAAGCGCGTGGTCTTGCAGGTAGGTCTCGGCGTCGGTTTCAAAGAGGTTCGGCTGGGCGCTGCGGCCTTCGCTGTCAGTGCTCAGCAGCGCGCGCACGGCGTTGCGGCCGGTGAAACGTTCCTTGCCATCGCGGTAGGCTTTGGCGATGCCATCGGTCAGCATGACCTGCGGGCCGACCTGTTCCAGCGCCTCTTTTGCGGCAGCGACGAAGGCATCGCCCTCCACGCCCTTGGCCACGACCGCGATGCCGGGATTGGTGCAGAACTGCCCCGCGCCCATGGTCAGCGACCCGGCCCAGCCCGCGCCGATTTCCGCACCCCGATTGCGGGTGGCCTCGGCCAGAACGAACATCGGGTTGACCGACCCCAACTCGCCGAAAAACGGGATCGGCTCGGGGCGTTGCGCGCAGAGATCGAACAGCGCGCGGCCCCCACTGAGGGAGCCGGTGAAGCCGACGGCTTTGATCAGCGGATGCTGCACCAGCGTCTGGCCCACCTCACGGCTGTTGGCATGGATGAGGGAAAAGACACCGGGGTGAACGCCGCATTTCTGGATCGCGGCATGGATCGCTTCGGCTACGATCTCTCCGGTGCCGGGATGAGCGGAATGGCCTTTCACGACGACCGGGCAGCCCGCCGCCAGCGCCGCGGCGGTGTCACCGCCCGCGGTGGAGAAGGCCAGCGGGAAGTTCGACGCGCCGAATACCGCAACCGGGCCGATGGGGCGTTGGATCATGCGGATGTCGGGGCGGGGCATCGGTTGGCGGTCTGGCAGAGCACCGTCAACACGACGATCCAGATGCGCGCCTTTGCGAATGTGATCGGCGAAGAGACGGAGTTGCCCGGTTGTCCGCCCCCGTTCGCCCTGAAGGCGGGCGGTGGGCAGGCCGGATTCCCGCGCGCCGACTTCGGTGATGATCTCGGCGCGGGCCTCCATCTCATCCGCGATGGCATCAAGGAAATCGGCGCGGCTCTCGCGGCTGGAATAGGCGTAGGACCAAAAGGCATCCTCGGCGGCTTCGCAGGCTTGGTTCACATGGGCAGGGGTGCCGCTTTGGAATTGGTCGCTTTCGCCGGTGGCGGGGGAATTGGCGAAGGTTTCCCCGCCGCCGACCCATTCGCCTGCGATCAAGTGCTTGCCGTGGGGGTGAAATGTCTTGCTGTCAGCGCTCATGATCAATCCTTATCGGTTTGCTGTGTCAAAGTGGGGGAGGGCTGCGCCATAGTTTGCACTAGCGCATCCATCTGCCGCGTGAGCAGCCAAGCGTCGCCCGCGATGGCGACGAATTCGATACCGTTGTCAAAGTAGCGGCGCGCCAGATCGGCGCCGTAACCAAGGATGCCCGCAGGCAGCCCGGCGGCGTGAATTGCATCGACCGCTTCGCGGATCTTTTCTTGGACATCGGGGTGCATGGGGTTGCCGGTATGGCCCATCGCCGACGACAAATCGCCCGGCCCGATAAAGATCGCGTCCACGCCGGCCACGGCGGCGATGGCGGGAATTTGGTCGACCGCTTCGGGGGTCTCGACCTGCACGATGACGCATTGCGCGTCTGTATATGTGCTCAGGTAATCCGTCTGCCGCGCGTAGTTATTGGCGCGAATCGTAGCCGAGATGCCGCGCAGCCCTTCGGGCGGGTAGCGGGTCCATGACACGGCGCGGCGGGCGTCTTCGGCGTTTTGGATCATCGGGAGCATCAGATTTTGCACGCCGATATCCAGCAGCCGTTTGGTCATGGTCTGGTCGGATGAGGGCATTCGCACGACCATCTGCGCATCGGGTGCCGCACTCGTAGCGGCGCGCAGATGATCGGTGATCTGGCTTAGGTCATTCGGCGCATGTTCCATGTCCAGCAACAGCCAATCGATCCCGCTGCCCGCGGCGATTTCTGTCACCGTAGGAGAGCAGAGCGAGAGCCAAAACCCCGACAGACGACTGCCGGGCCGGAGCGTTTGTTTCAGTGTTTTTCCCGACATTTTCGCAACGCGCCCCTCAAATGGTATCGACAATTGGGGTGATACGGTAATATATCAGTTCGAGCAAGATGTGTTTTCCACCCGTTTTGCGATGATGTTTTAGCTGGCGAGGATTCCATGACCGAGACCAAGAAAACCGCCGATCAGCTGCGCAGCGCGCGCTGGTTTGCCCCCGATGATCTGCGCAGCTTTGGGCATCGGTCGCGCATGATGCAGATGGGACTGGGCCCCGAGGATTGGGAGGGCCGCCCGGTGATCGGCATCCTGAATACTTGGTCCGAGATGAACCCCTGCCACCTCCATTTCCGCGACCGCGCGGAGGACGTGAAGAAGGGAATCGCGCAGGCCGGGGGGCTGGGGTTGGAGATTCCGACGATCTCGATCGACGAGAGTTTCACCAAGCCGACCTCGATGCTCTACCGCAATATGATCGCGATGGAGACCGAAGAGACGATCCGCTCGCACCCGCTCGACGGTGTGGTGCTGATGGGCGGCTGTGACAAATCCACGCCGGGTCTGACCATGGGCGCGATCAGCGCAGGCGTGCCGTTCATCTTCTTGCCCGCAGGCCCGATGCTGCGCGGCAATTACGCGGGGCGGGCGCTTGGCTCTGGCTCGGATGCGTGGAAGTTCTGGGATGAGCGCCGCGCGGGCACGATCTCGGCCGAGGAATGGGTCGGCGTAGAAGGCGGCATCGCGCGGTCTTATGGGCATTGCATGACAATGGGCACGGCTTCGACCATGACCGCGATTGCGGAGGCGATGGGGCTGACGCTGCCAGGGGCCACCTCGATCCCTGCCGCGGACGCGGGCCACAAACGGATGAGCGCCTCTTGCGGGCGGCGGATCGTCGATATGGTTTGGGAGGACCTGACGCCGGACAAGATCATCACCCCCGCCGCCGTGCAAAATGCGGCGACGGTGGCGATGGCGACGGGCTGTTCGACCAATGCGGTGGTGCACATGCTGGCCATGGCACGTCGCGCAGGTGTGGCGCTGGAGCTGAACGATCTGGATGCTCTGGGCCGTACCACGCCGCTCATCGCCAATATCCGTCCCTTGGGCAGCAGCGAATATCTGATGGAGGATTTCTATTTCGCGGGCGGGCTGCGGGCGCTGATGGATCAACTGGGGGATAAACTTGACCGGTCGGCGATCACTTGCACCGGTAAACCCTTGGAGGAAGGAATCGCGGGCGCGCCTGTCTATAATGACGACGTGATCCGGCCCCTGTCGAACCCTGTCTATAAGGAAGGCTCGCTCGCCGTGCTTAAGGGCAACCTTTGCCCCAATGGCGCGGTGATCAAACCGGCGGCCTGCGATCCGAAGTTTCACCACCACGAAGGCCCGGCGCTGGTCTTTGACAGCTACCCGGAGATGAAGGCCGCGATTGATGACGAAAACCTTGACGTGACGCCGGACCATGTGCTGGTGCTGCGTAACGCAGGGCCGCAGGGCGGGCCGGGGATGCCCGAATGGGGCATGTTGCCGATGCCGAAGGCGCTGCTGAAACAGGGTCACCGCGACATGCTGCGGATCTCAGATGCGCGGATGTCGGGCACGTCTTACGGCGCTTGCATCCTGCATGTCGCGCCGGAGTCTTTCGTGGGCGGGCCGCTGGCGCTGCTGAAAACGGGCGACATCGTGCGCATGGACCTAGAGGCGCGCACCCTCGACATGCTGGTGGACGAGGATGAACTCGCCGCCCGCCGCGCCGCTTGGAAAGCCCCTGAGCCGCGGTTCGAGCGGGGTTGGGGTTATATGTTCCAGCGCCATGTGGGGCAGGCCGATCAGGGCTGCGACTTTGACTACCTCACCGCGGCCTTTGGCCAAGCGGCGGGTGAGCCGGATATTTTCTGAGGGGTACGTCCATGACACATGATCTATCAAAAGCGCTCACCGGCATCTCGGGCATCCTAGTGACGCCCTATGACGCGGGTGGAGAGATCGCGCCGCGCAAGCTGGCCCCGATCATCGACCGCGCGCTTGCCGCCGGGGTGCATATCCCGGTCGTGAACGGCAACACCGGCGAATATTACGCGCTGACCAATGATGAGGCCTGCACCATGGTGCGGGAGGTGGCGCAGTTGGTCGACGGGCGCGCGCCGCTACTGGCAGGCGTCGGGCGCGGCATTCGAGATGCCTGCGCGCTGGCCAAGGCGAGTGCCGAGGCCGGGGCGGATGCGCTCATGATCCACCAACCGCCCGATCCCTTCGTCTCCCCCCGCGGTACGGTCGATTATGTGCGCGCGGTGCGGGATGCCTCGGGCGGGCTGCCGGTGATGCTGTACCTGCGCAATGATGCGATGGGGCCTGAGGGCATCGCGCGGTTGTGCGGAGTCGAGGGGGTGAAGGGGGTCAAATGGGCCACACCGAACCCGTTGAACCTTGCCCGCGCGATCGAAGCTGCGCCGAAAGATATCGTTTGGGTCGGTGGTCTGGCCGAGGTCTGGGCCCCGCCGCTCTATGCGGTGGGCGCGCGGGGGTTTACCTCGGGCCTTATCAACGTCTGGCCCGAGCGGTCGGTCGCCATTCACGCGGCACTGGATGCAGGCGACTACGCCGAGGCGAACCGCCTTATCGCAGGGATGCGCGCCTTTGAGGACGTCCGCGCGGAAGAGCATAACGGCACCAATGTCACCGGTGTCAAAGCCGCCCTTATGGCCATCGGACAGGATTGCGGGGCCACGCGCCCGCCCTCCGCTTGGCCGCTGACGAAGCAGCAGCAGGCGGTGCTGGATCAATTCGTGAAAGACAATCAACTGAAGGGAGAGGCGGCATGAGCCCCGAACTACGCGAGAAACTTCAAGCGGTCTCGGTCGCGACATTGGCGACGGCGCTGTACAAGCGCGGGCTGCGCAATCAGGTGGTGCAGGGGGTCGGCCCGGTCGCGGCCAAGGGGCGCAATATGGTCGGCCCAGCGTTCACCCTGCGCTATATGCCCGCCCGTGAGGATCGCAACCAACTGGTCGAATTTCGCAATCCCGAACACCCGCAGCGCGTCGCGATTGAGACCTGCCCCGAGGGCCATGTGCTGGTGATGGATAGCCGCAAGGACGCGCGGGCCGCCAGTGCCGGGGATATCCTCATCACCCGTCTGATGATGCGCGGCGCGGCGGGGGTGGTGACAGATGGCGGTCTGCGTGATGCCGCGACCATCGGCGCGCTTGAGATGCCCGCCTATCACGCGCGGCCCTCAAGCCCCACGAACCTGACCTTGCATGAGGCGATTGAGATCAACTGCCCCGTCGGCTGCGGCGATGCGCCGGTCTTTCCCGGCGATATCGTGGTGGGCGACGACGACTGCGTGATCATCATCCCCGCAGATATCGCCGAAGAGGTCGCGGATGAGGCGGTAGAGATGACGGCCTATGAGGATTTCGTCGTGGAACAAGTTAAAGGCGGCGCGGGGATCATCGGGCTTTATCCGGGCACCAAGCAAGAAAACCTCGATAAATTCGCGGAATGGCGCAAAGCCAACAACCGCTGATTCAGGGCTTTTCCGGGGTGAAATACTCCGGGAAAGCCGCCCGTTTCTCGGTCATGCGGTCAACGGTGCGTTGCAGGTGTTGGCGCAGCGCCTCCATCGCGGCAGGGGCATCGCCCGCTTCGATCCCATCAAGGATCCGGCTGTGGCCCCCGATCACGTCCTTGTTGTTTAGGATTCGCCCCGCCTCATCAATGTCATCCAGATGCAGGCGGCGCAGTCGTTCCAGATGGCCCGCGTGGCTGCGCATGATGCGCTGGCTTTGCACGTGGCCTGCTGCCACAAAGAGGGTCTGGTGGAATACTTCGTCCAACTCCTGAAAAGTCGGCACGTCGCCGGGTTGGTCCGAGATGCTGCTTTGCAGGGCGACGATGCTGCGCAGGCGGGTCAGGGCTTCGGGCGCGATTTCGGCGGCCAAACGGCGCACGACTTCGGTCTCTAGCGCGATGCGCATGAACTGCGCTTCGCGGATCGCGGACATGTCGATTGGCGTCACCAAAGTGCGCGATTGCGGGTAGATTTTGACCAACCCCTCTTTGGCAAGCTGCTGCAGCGCATCGCGCAAGGGGGTCAGGCTCACCCCATGAGTCTCGGCTAATTCGGCACGCAAAAGCGGGGTGCCGGGCGGTAGGTCGAGCCGGACAATCTGATCACGCAACGTGGCATAAACCCCGCGCCCCGTCGGCCCACCCTCGAAGAGACCCTGATCGGCCCCGCCGCCCAAAATGCTTTTGGCGAGGGTCTGCGCACTCTGTGCTGAAGGTTTGTTCGATAAGGTCATGTGGACTCTTCCATAGCTATTAAATCTAATATATCAGTCAATGACATCTTACCGAAGCGGTTTTTTCGACACCCTGGGGGGAGCATCCGATGGACAGCCAGACCATGCAAGAGGACAGACGCGCAAAGGTGATGCTGCTGTCACCGACCGATAACGTGGTCGTGGCGACCTCGGCGGTACCCCAAGGCGCGGTATTGCCGCAAGACGGGCTGCGTGCCAACCACGATACGCCCCAAGGTCACAAGATTGCGATCCGCCCGATCCAACGCGGTGCCCCGATCCTGAAATTCGACACGGTGATCGGCTACGCGGCAGAGGATATTGCCGCAGGCGATTGGCTGCACAGCCATAACATCAAATTCGATGCGGTTGACAAAGACTATGCCTTTGCCCGCGACTATACCCCGACCAAGCTGCTGCCACCGCAAGAGCGCGCCCAGTTCATGGGCATCCGCCGCGCGAATGGCCGCGTGGGCACGCGCAATTACATCGGGCTTTTCGTCACCGTGAACTGCTCAGCCACTGTGGCGCGCAAGATTGCCAACTACTTCGACGAAGAGCGGATGGAGGCATGGGAGAATGTCGACGGGGTGATCCCCTTCATCCACGAATCCGGCTGCGGAATGGAGCTCACGGGCGAGCCGATGGACCTGCTGCGCCGCACGCTTTCGGGCTATATCCGCCACCCCAATCTGGCCGGGGCCGTGGTCCTGTCGCTGGGCTGCGAGCGCAACAATTTGGCGCAGTTCTTTGAGGAAGAAGGACTGGCCGAGGGCAAGATGCTGCGCACGATCACCATGCAGCATGTCGGTGGCACCGCCCGCGCCATTGCCGAGGGTAAGGATGCGGTGCGCGAAATGCTGGATCAGGCCAATGCCGTGCATCGTGAGCCCTGTTCGGCAGAGCATATCACCATAGGCATGCAATGCGGCGGGTCGGACGGGCTTTCGGGTCTGTCGGCCAACCCCGGGCTTGGGGCTGCGGCGGATATCCTCGTGCGCAACGGCGGCACGGCGATCCTGTCGGAGACGCCCGAGATTTTCGGCGTCGAACACCTCCTGACCCGCCGCGCCCGCAGCGAAGAGGTGGGCCGCAAACTGGTCGAACGCATGGACTGGTGGCTGGAGCATACCAAGGGCCGCGATACTCAGATCAACGGCGTGGTCAGCCCCGGCAATCAGGCGGGCGGTCTGGCGAATGTGTTGGAAAAATCGCTCGGCGGGGCCAAGAAAAGCGGCAGCACCGGGTTGATGGAGGTTTACCGCTATGCCGAAGCGGTGACGCAAAAGGGGCTGGTTTTTATGGACACGCCCGGCTTCGATCCCGTCTCTGCCACCGGGCAGATCGCGGGGGGTGCGAACCTGATTTGCTTTACCACCGGGCGCGGGTCTTGCTTTGGCTCCTATCCCTCGCCAACGATCAAACTGGCCTCCAACACACCGATGTTCACCAAGATGCAGGACGATATGGACATCAACTGCGGCACCGTGATCGACGGCGAATTGAGCCTTGAGGAATTGGGCCAAGCGATCTTTGAACGTATCCTCGCCATAGCCTCGGGGGAGCAGAGCAAATCCGAAGCGCTTGGCGTGGGTGAAGAGGAATTCGCGCCTTGGCCGATTGGGGTCACGGGGTAAAGATGTCAGACGGGAGAGCGCAGATGAAACCGAATTATGTGAAACTGGTCGAGGATACGCCGCTGCCGCGCATGGCGCTTTGCCGTCAGACCTTTGCCGCGACGCAAGTCGATGATCCGCGCGCTGCCGTGGCAGAGGCGATGCAGGCCGGTTGCGCGGACAAGATCAAGCCGGGCATGTCCATCGCCATCACCGCAGGCAGCCGGGGTCTGGCAAACCTGCCGGAACTGTTGGCCGCCATCGTGGCCGAGGTCCGCGCGCGCGGGGCGCAGCCCTTTGTCGTGCCCGCCATGGGCAGCCACGGGGGCGCCACCGCAGAGGGGCAGACCGCGCTGCTGGCGAAACTGGGCGTGACCGAAGAGAGCCTCGGTTGCGAGATCCGCTCGTCGATGGAGACTGACGAGATCGGCGTGCTCGACAACGGCATGTCGGTGCGGATGGACCGCCACGCCAATGCCGCCGATGGGATCATCCTGTTCAACCGGATCAAGCCGCATACCTCCTTCCGCGCGCCGAACGAAAGCGGGCTGGCCAAGATGCTCTCGATCGGGTTGGGCAAGCAATCGGGGGCCGAGACTTGCCATTCGCGGGGCATTGATAACGTCGGCATCTTTGTCGCCAAAATGGCGCGGATGAAGCTGGAGCGTTGCAAGGTGCTTTTCGGCATCGGCACGATTGAGAACGCCTACGACGAACTTTCGCAGGTGGTGGCGCTCGACAGCGACGGGATGCTGGAGGCCGAAGCGCCCTATCTGCAAGAGGCGATGCGCAACATGCCGCGCCTGCCGCTGGGGCCGCTGGACGCACCATCAGCTTCGGGCGATCTGGATGTGCTGGTGGTCGATGAGATCGGCAAAGAATTTTCCGGCACTGGGATGGACCCGAACATCACGCATCGTTTCTCAAGCGAAAAGATGCAGGTCCACCTGCATATCTCCCGGCTGGTAGCGCTTGGGTTGTCGCCGCTTAGCAACGGCAACGGCAATGGCGCGGCGCGGGCAGATGTGATCACGGAGCGGTTAGAGCAGGATTTCGACCGAGAGGCGGTTTATGCCAATGCCATCACGTCGCAGGTGTTGAAGCAGTCGAAGATCCCCATGGTCATGCCCTGCGACCGCACGGCGATCCAGACGGCGGTCAAGACCTGCGGGGCCGAGGATATCACCAAGGTCCGGCTGCTGCGCATCCCGAATACGCTGAAGCTTGAGTATCTCTATGCCTCCGAGGCGATGCTGCCAGAGCTGCGCGACCGCCCGGGGTTGGAGGTGGTCGGCGATCTGCAAGAGATGCAGTTTGATGGCGGCCTGCTGCGCAACCCTTGGCCGGAGGGGCATTGATGCGAGGTCAGGGGCTTCATCTGCACCTCGACCCCGTAGGCGGGGCGGCGGGTGATATGTTCATCGCGGCGATGCTGCATGCTTTCCCCGAACTGGCCGAACGCGCAGTGGCCGATGTCGCCGCCGTGCTTCCGGCGGAGGTGGGCCATGCGGAACTGAGCGAACATGTGGCTTCGGGCATCACCGCGCGGCGGTTCGAATTGGTGCTGGCCGCACCCGACGCAGGCAGGCGCCACGGGGCCGAGACGACCTACCGCGCGATGCGCGAACTTTTGGAAAACGCGCCGCTGTCCGAGGGCACGGCTCAGGCCGCCTGCGCGATCCTTCACCGGATTGCCGAGGCCGAAGCACAGGTGCACGACATCCCCATCGACCGGGTGCATTTTCACGAGATCGCGGATTGGGACGCGCTGATGGACGTGACCGCCGCAGGCAGCATCTGTGCTGCGCTGTCGGGGGCAACTGTCTCGCTCGCGGCGTTGCCTTTGGGCGGAGGGCTGGTCGAGACGGCGCATGGCAAACTGCCGGTGCCCGCGCCCGCCACGGCGCTGATCTTGCAAGGCTATGATTGGCATGACGACGGCGTGCCGGGCGAGCGGGTGACGCCCACAGGCGCCGCGATCCTTGCCCATCTTACCGGCGGCAGCCCCATCGCCAGCCGTCCACCGGGGCGGCTGCGCTGTACCGGGTCGGGCGCAGGGATGCGGGTGATGAAGGGGCTGCCGAATATCCTGCGGGTCAGCGTCTTCGACACCGCCACGGCGGGCATCGTGCAGGACAGTCTGGTGCAATTCGCTTGCGATATCGACGATATGACGGGCGAGGAACTGGGCGCGGCGGTGGACCGGCTGCGCGCGATGGAGGGCGTGGTCGATCTTCTGATGTTCAGCGGACAAGGCAAGAAATCCCGCCCGGTAACGCGGCTGGAATTGTTGGTGCAGCCGCAAGAGGCCGACGCGGTCGCGGCGCAGGTGTTTGATTTGACGTCAACGCTGGGGCTTCGCCGCAGCTTGGTGGATCGTTTCATCCTCGCACGGGAGAGCGATGACAGCGGCCCGCTTCGGCGCAAACGCGCGACGCGCCCCGGCGGGCATGAGACGGTCAAGGTCGAGAGTGATGATCTGGCCGATGCCGAGACCCTGCACGACCGTCGCAAACGCGCCCGTGCCTCCGAAGGCTAGGTGCCGCCGCCCGGTGATCTAACTTGCTTATCACCGGGCGGCGTGTGAAAATCCTCTGATGCCAATTCAGAGGACCGCATGGAAAAGCAACTCAGCGCAACGCTGCGCCAGTATGAGGTCTTTGTCGCCATTGCCGAAACGCTGCATTTTGGCCAAGCGGCGGCCAATCTTGGCGTGGCGCAGCCCGCACTGACGCAGCAACTGAAACACCTTGAGACCGTCTTTGGCGGTGAGCTTCTCTTCGACCGCAACCGCCGCCGGGTGATGCTGACGGACTCCGGCAAGTCACTCCTGCCCGAGGCCCGCGCCCTGCTGCAACAGGCCCGGCGGGTGGAAGCGCTGGCCGAAGCGGCGCGCAACGGGCAGCGCGGGCGGATTGAACTGGCCTATGTCGGCTCGGCCTCCTACGCGGGCATTCTGGGGCGGCTTTTGCGAGAGTTGCGCGCGGGCGCTGCGGATGTGGACCTGATCCTGCGCGAGTTGGACATGGACTTACAAATCGCCGAGATCGTGGCGGGCAGGCTCGATGCGGGGTTCGTGCGCCTGCCGCTCTCTGGCGTGCCCGAGACTTTGGTTACGCGCACCGTCCATACCGAGGATATTCTGCTGGCCGTGCCGCCCGATCACCGCCTCGCTGGGGTGCCTTCCGTTGCCATGGCGGCGCTGCGCGAGGAAAGTTTCATCTTCAGCCACCTTGGCCCCGATATGGGTTTCGCGGCCTGCGCCTATCAACTCTGCGCCGATGTCGGTTTCGCGCCCCGTGTGGCGCATCGCGCGCCGCAGTTTACTGCGATCGTGAATTTCGTCTCGGCGGGTCTGGGCGTGGCCTTTGTCCCCGCCTCTGCTGCGCGGATGAAGGATGCGGGCGTGGCCTTTCTGCCAATCCGCGATGCAAAGGTTCAAAGCCGGATCGGGCTGGCCTATCTGCGCGACCCAAGCAATCCGGTCCTGCGCAGGTTGCTAGCGGCCCTAGAGCCCGAGGTCTGATTACCCGACCGCCGTGCCACCACAGACAAAGACCGTTTGCCCGGTGATGAAACCGCTGCGGGCATCGGCGAAAAAGGCCACCGCCTGCGCGACATCCTCAGGCGTGCCCATGCGGCCCATCGGCACCGCATCGACGATGGCGCGGGTTTCTGGTGCATCTTCGGGATTGTTCTCCCAAAAGGCGGTCGTGGCGATGGGGCCGGGGGCGACGCAGTTCACGGTGATCCCGTCGCGCGCCAGTTCCAGCGCCCATGTCCGCGCCATCGACTGGATCGCGCCCTTGCTGGCGGAATAAAGCGTCCGGTCGATCTTGCCCTTTGTCACGCGACTGGTGTTCATCACGATCCGCCCTCCCCCTGCCGCGCGCATGGCCGGCACCAGCAGTTTCGCCGCCAAGATGCTGGGGCGGAGGTTCAGGTGCATGATGCGGTCGAAGTCATCAATCTCCACCGCGTCGAAGGGCGCGGGTTTCACGATGCCGACGTTATTGACCAGACAGGTGACCGGCCCCTCTTTGAGGATGTTTCGCAAGGCGGCGGTGGTTGCCTCGGGGTCTGACAGATCGACCTGCTGCGCATCCCCGCGCAGGGCAGGATCCTCCGGTTCCGCGATATCGAGCACGAAGACCCGCCAGCCGTCCTCTCTCAGCCTGCGGGCAATACCAAGGCCGATGTTGTGCGCACCGCCAGTGACAACCGCATGGCGCGGGGAAGGGTTTTGGGCCACGAGGGCCTCCTTTTCTCTATTCGCTGTTTACTTATCACCATCATCTAGTGATAAGTAAATGACTGATATCCGGGAGGGGGATAGCATGGCCAAACGCATCATCATCGTGGGGGCTGGCACGATGGGGCAATCCATCGGCAGGCTCTTTGGCCAGCATGGCTGGACGGTACAGGCGGTCGACCCGACCGAGGCCGCGCGCGATGGGTTTCTGGCGACGGTGCCGGGATCAAGCGCCACTGCTGCGTTGGAGGACGCAGGGCAGGCGGATGTCGCGCTGGAATGCGTGCCGGAGAACCTTGCGCTCAAGCGGAAGGTGCTGGCCGCCTTGGAGGGGGTGGTGCCAGAGGGGGCGCCGATCTTGTCGAACACCTCTGGCCTGACACTCGAAGAAATGTCGGCGGACATGGCCCGGCCTGAGCGCGCCGTGATCACGCATTTCTTCAACCCCGGCGATGTGATCCCTGCCGTCGAAGTGGTCGCGGCCAAGGATGCGCCCGAAGGGCTATGTGAAGAGGTCATGACCCTGCTGCGCGGGTTGGAGCGGCGGCCCGTGCGTTTGGACCACGCGCCGCCCGGTTTCGTGGCCAATCGCATCCAACATGCCATCATGCGCGAATGCCTGCATCTGGTGGATCAAGGTGTCGCCAGCCCGGCGGAGATTGACGAGATCGTGCAATGGTCCGTGGGTGTCCGCATGGCGCTTTCCGGCCCGTTCCGGCAGCGCGATTTGAACGGGCTGGGCACACATCTAAGCATTGCCGAATACCTCTATCCCGATCTGTGTGATCGCGATGACCCATCGCCGACCCTCGCCGATCTGGTGGGGCAGGGGCATCTGGGCAAACGCAGCGGCAAGGGGTTTTACGACTGGCCCGACGGGGAGGATGCGAGGGCCGCGGAGGAGGCGCTGCGCCGTGTCATCGCCCTTGCCCGCGACAGCGCCGATTAACCGATTTTCAGACAGCCGAGGACACCCATGACCGATACTCCAGCCATCATCTGCGTGGCCATCACCGGATCGCTTCCCACCAAGGCCGACAACCCGGCGGTGCCGATCGACATCACCGAACAGATCGAAAGCACCCATGCCGCGTTCGAGGCCGGGGCGACGATCTGCCATGCCCATGTCCGCACCGCCGATGGCACCCCCACGGCAGACCCCGAGCGTTTCGCGCGGCTGCAAGAGGGGCTGCGGCAGCATTGCCCCGGCATGATCGTGCAATTCTCAACCGGAGGGCGCTCGGGCGCGGGGCGAAACCGGGGCGGGATGCTGCCGCTGCGGCCCGATATGGCCTCGCTTTCCGTAGGGTCGAACAACTTTCCCAACCGCGTTTATGAAAACCCGCCTGAGCTTGTCGACTGGCTGGCGGAAGAGATGATGACCTACAGCGTGCTGCCCGAGATCGAGGTCTTCGACCTGAGCCACATCCTACAGGCCAAGGCCATGGCCGACGCGGGCAAGATCCCGTCGCGGCCCTATATCCAGTTCGTCATGGGGGTGAAAAACGCCATGCCTGCGGATCGAGACGTTTTTGATTTCTATATCCAAACGGTCAAACGGCTTTTCGGCGACATCCCGTGGTGCGCGGCCGGGATCGGGCGGCATCAGGCCGAACTTAACGCATGGTGTGCCGCCGCAGGAGGGCATCTGCGCACCGGGCTGGAGGATAATATTCGTCTGGACAAACAGACCCTTGCGCCCTCCAATGCCGCCCTCGTCACCCGCGCGGCAGAGATCTGCGCCGAGGCGGGTCGCCCTGTCGCCACGCCGCAGCAGGCGCGTGAGATTTTGGGGCTGGGTTGAGGCCACAAGGGCCAACGCAATAGATTAAGGATATTGAAATGAAGAGACTGACATTCGCCCTTACCACTTTCGCAGGCCCATTGGCGGCGCATGAGGGCGCGCATGTGCATCCCCATGGCCACGATCCCTTTTGGGCCGTGGCGGTGCTGGCGCTGGCGGTTGCGATCCTTGCGGCGGCGGTGATGCGCCGCAGGTAGGCGTGGGACTGCCCTAGTGCCCGTCAGCCACCAAAACCGCGCGATCCACCCGATCGGCCAAAACCGCCACGCGATGCGGCAGTGGCGCGGCTCATCGGGGTTTTGCCGATAGTGGTGCTGGGCCGGGTAAATTGCGACGTGCTAAGCTTGGCCGCGCCGCGATTGGTTGAATAGGTGCTGGAGCGGGCCGCATTGGTAAAGCGGCCATCCTTCGTTTTATACAGCGGCTGTGCCGCCGCCATCCCTGCGCGATTGCTCATCATATTGCCGATCAGGTAGCCCGCCAGCAGGGGCATGAAAATCCCGCCCGACCCACTTTGGGTTGCCGTCTGTTCCGAGCCGCAGGCGTCTGCGCCATGCTGCTCTTCGCAGACCTCTAGGCTGTCATAGCGCGGTGCGGATTCCACATGGAGGGTCTGGGCCGCGTCAAAGGCGGTTTCGCATTGTTGCTGGGTGTACATTCCGCCGCTTGAGGCATCCGCCAGACAGCTTTGCAGGTCGGGAAAGGCAGCGGCATCGACCTTTTCCTCCTCACATCCGGCGAGGGTAAAGGCGGCGGCACCGACGATGGCGATGGAAACCCGTTTCGAGCGTTTGGTCATGATGGTCGTCTTTCTGCCAAGGGGCGGCGGGGCATAGGGTTACGCGAGAATATAGTGCGGTTTGAAGCGGGACAAATCCTGCGTGATGCGCGAGCGGTCTTCGCGGATACCGATGCCCGCGCAACTTTCGCCCACGATCCAAGACCCGATAACGGGGCGAAATCCGTCAAATTCGGGCAGGGGGGCATAGGTTTGAACGATGCGCGGATGTTCGGCGTAGTCTAGGTTTTTCGACTGTTCGATCACCTTGCCGGATTGATGGATCGAGACCGACGCCCCCTCCCGCGATAGGATCGGCTTGCGCACATGCGCTGCCGCCAGATCCGCGGCGGCACGGTCAAAGGCCTCGGCGCAGGTGGGGGCGGCGGGGCCGCGCCCGGCGAGCGCATCTGCCACATCCGCCTCAAAAAACGCGGGCAGCAGATTGGGGTGGCCTTCGAACATCCGCCACAGGACGGGCAAGAGCCCCTTGTTGGACAAAAGCGCTTTCCACGCAGGCTCCAGAAACAGGCAGCCCGAGCCTTCGATATGTGACGCGTAGTCGTCCCGCAGCAGGTCTTCCCACGGGTAGAGTTTGAACAGCACCGCAATGCGGCGATCCTGATCGTCGAGGAACTGACCGTCCTCACTGAGTGCGATCTTGTCGAGGTCACAGTAATGCGCACCAAGGCCCGCCTCACGCGCGGCCCACCCCATGGCTTCGACGGTGCCGTAATCTTCGGGGTTGTCCGCCACGGCGGTGAAATGCAGGTCACTATCGGGCTCAAAAACCTCGGCAAATCGGGCGACCAATGCCTCATGGATGCCGTTGAACTGATCCGTGCCTTCGGGCAAAACGCCTGCCTTCAACTGGTCTTCAAGCCATTGCCACTGGAAGGCCGCGCTTTCGTAGAGCGAGGTTGGCGTGTCTGCGTTATACTCCAGCAGCTTGGCTGGGCGCGCGCCGTCATAGGCCAGATCGAAACGCCCGTAGATCTCAGGGTCGCCCCGCCGCCAGCTTTCGGCCACGAGGTCGCGATGCGCTTCTGGAATGGCAAGCTGCGCCATCAATTCTTCGCTGACGATCATTTCTGCCACGGCCTCGCGGCACATGGCGTGCAACTCGGTCGAGGGGTCTTCGATGTCGTTCTCGATCTGCTCAAGCGACAGCGCATAGGCCGAGGTTTCGTCCCAATAGGGCTCACCATGCATATCGGCGAAGGTAAAGCCGACCTCTTCGGCATGGGCGCGCCAATCGGGTCTTTCGGGCAATGTGGTCTTTTGCAACGGTTCGCTCCCCCCGGGTTTCGCCTCCGCTTCTAATCGGCTTTGGCCCAAGCGGCCAGAGGGGGGACGGTTTAACGCGGCAATGGTGTCTCAAGGGTCGTTGCGACAGTTTCCGCTATCTCAGTTTCCTCAACTCTTCCCTGAACGCTTCCGTCGGTGTGCGCCAACCAAGGCACTTTCTTGGCGTGCCGTTGAGGCGGTCACAAATCGCCTTCATATTGCGATTTGAGAGCGC
>NZ_LWER01000107.1:0-53188 GCF_001634775.1 Sulfitobacter sp. HI0027 | reverse complement strand
TTCCGACATGCCGTGCTTGCGGCACAAGTCCGCGCATTTTGCGCCTGCTTCGTGCTCGCCAAGGATGCCGATGATCTGTTCGTCCGTGAATCTCGTTCGCTTCATTGTCCGTCCTCAAGTTGGGCCGGACTCTAATCGACGGTGGAGGAAAAATCCCGTGGCAGGTCACGGCATCGCCAAGCAGGTCTTCAGGCCGCTCGCAGCCCTTCAGTAGTTCGTCCAGCAGTTCCTTGGATATGGTCATCGTCCTTGCTCCTCTCAGGAAGCATGGACCAGTTCGCAGTTACACAAAAGATCGGACACTCTCGTTTTAATTCAATTATCGCAGGCCATATACGTTCCGTATCCAATGCGCCTTTGGCGCATAGCCCCTCCCCTTCCCCCCATGGGGAAGGGGCTCCTACACAACAACAGGTCGGGACCGCACCAGCAGTTACTCGCAACGTCAGCACCTATCCCCAACTTCCCCCTTGATCCGCCGCCCACACCGGTCCTAACTCCCCCCATGATCCGCGCCCTCCTCCTTCTCCTCCTCCTCACCGCCTGCGGTCGTCCGCTGACGGAGAACGAGCGCGCCTACCTCTCCACCATCCACGGCACCTCTGTCGACTACGACCGCGTGCGCTTGCACGACGGTGCCCCGACCCGCGCCGTTACCTTCACCCGCAAGCCGCGCCCGCGCACCACCTGCCGCGAGCGCATCCTGCCGCCGCAGGAGGGCGACACCGTGACTTCCAAACCCGCCGCCGTGGCCCTGTGGAACAACCTGCTTTTCGACAAGGACTGGTACCTCGAAGACTACCTCCCCGATCACCCCGACCGCATCGGGCTGATCGCTGCGATGCTGCTCGCGCATGAGATCACCCATGTCTGGCAATGGCAGAACCGCAAGCTTACCGCCTATTCGCCCCTGCGCGCGGCCTCCGAGCAGTTCACCAGCCCGGACCCTTATCTTTTCGAGGTCGACACCCAGCCGCGCTTCCTTGATTTCGGCTATGAGCAGCAGGGCTCAATCGTTGAGGAATTCGTCTGCTGCCGCGCGCTCGACCCGCAGGCGCCGCGCACCAAACGGTTGCACGCAATGCTGTCCGAGGTCATGCCCGTGGCCCCTCTGCCCCAGAGCCGCCCCTATGACGTGGGCCTGCCTTGGGACGGGGTCGAGCTTGAAAATATCTGCCGGTAACCCCGTCTCGGCTCAGACCGGCACCAGCTGCCCCGCCTCAAGCCGGATCTGTCGGTCCATCCGCGCGGCCAGTTCAAGGTTATGCGTGGCGATCACCGCCGAAAGCCCCGTGCCGCGCACCAGCGCCATCAGCGCCGCAAACACCTGATCCGAGGTCGAGGGATCAAGGTTGCCCGTGGGCTCGTCCGCCAGCAGCAGACGCGGCGCATTGGCCAGCGCCCGGCAAAAGGCCACCCGCTGCTGCTCACCGCCCGACATGGCGGCGGGGCGGTGGTCGGCGCGTTCGGCGATGCCCACCTGTGCCAGCAGATCACGCGCCCGTGCCTCGGCCACCTTGCGGGCCACGCCATTGGCAAGCTGCGGCAGCACAATGTTTTCCAGCGCCGTGAATTCGGGCAGCAGGTGGTGGAACTGATAGATAAAGCCCACATCCGCCCGGCGCACCCCGGTGCGCTTGCGGTCGCTCTGCCCCGTCAGGTCATCGCCCGCGATCTCAACCGTGCCGCTGTCAGCCGTATCCAGCAGCCCCGCGATGTGCAGCAGGGTCGACTTGCCCGCGCCCGAAGGGGCAACCAGTGCCACGACTTCACCGGGCGCGACCGTCAGGTCTATGCCGCGTAGCACCTGCACCTCATTCGGCGCGCCGGGGTTGTAGGCTTTGGAGATGCCGGTCAGGCGCAGGACGGGATCATTCATAGCGCAGGGCCTCCACAGGGTTCATCCGCGCCGCGCGGCGGGCGGGGAAAATCGTCACGACAAAGCTCAGCCCGAGCGACAGCCCCACGGCAGAGAGCACATCGCCCAGTTGCAGTTTCGCGGGCAGGAAGTAGATGCCGCGGATCGAGGCATCCCAAGCATTGCCGCCGCTGAGGTAGTTCACGAAGGCGAAAATCTGGTCGACGTAGATCGCAAAGAGCACGCCCAGCACCACGCCCGCGGCGGTGCCGATGATCCCCGTGAACGCGCCGCAGATAAAGAACACCCGCAGCACCGAGCCCTCAGACAGCCCCATGGTGCGCAGAATGCCAATGTCGCGGCCCTTGTTCTTGACCAGCATGATCAGCCCCGAGACGATGTTCATCGCGGCGATCAACACCAGCACCGAGAGGATTACGAACATCACCCGGTCCTCGATATCCAGCGCCGAAAGGAACGAGCCGGACGCATCGCGCCACGTCCAGACCTGCGCCCGGTCGCCCGCCGCCTGCATCAACGCCGGCGCCATGGCGTCAACGCTTTCGGGGTCTTCGACCATAACCTCCAACTCATCCGCGACGCCCTCGCGGTTGAAAAAGCTCTGCGCCTCGGCGATCGGCAGATAGACACGTGTCTTATCAATATCATAGCGACCGGCTGAGAAGATATAGACGACCTCATAACCGTTCACCCGCGGGCTGGTGCCAAAGGCAGTTTTCACCCCATTGGGCGAGATCAGCTTGATCGTGTCACTGACCTGCACGCCCAAGCTCTGCGCCACGCCGCTGCCGATGGCGATGCCTTCCTCAAACCGACCAATGTCACCGAATGACCGTTCCGAGGGCTGGATGCCGGGGATGGTCATCAGATCATCCGATGCGATGCCAAAGACCTCGACGCCCGCGTTGGACTGCCGCCGGTTCGCCATGACCTGCTGGCGCACCAAGGGGGCCACGCGGGTCACGCCGGGCACTTTCGCAACCTCGGCGGCCATTTCGGTATAGTTGGCGATGGTGCGGTCGATCTGGCCGGTCTCTTGCACCTCGCCCATCGTGTAAACCGTGACATGCGCGTTGGCGCCAAGGATCGTGTCGACAAATTCGGCGCGAAACCCTGAGCGAACCGACAGCGTGGCAATCAGTGCGAAGACCGCGAGCGTGATGCCGATCAGGCTGATCCATGTCATCACGCTCACCCCGCCCTCGGCGCGGCGGGCGCGCAGGTAGCGCCAAGCGATCATCCATTCAAAGGCCGCGAATGGGGCGGTGCGTGTGGGTTTGCTGGCCATGCGGGAGGGCTCCGGTCTGAGGTGCGCGCAACCTGAGGCTTTGCCCCAGAAGGGTCAAGAACGCAATGCCCGGCGGCGGAAGCGCGCGGGCCATGTGGGCAGCCAGAGGAGCACCCGCGCGAAGGCGGCTCCGGCGATGAAGCCTATGGTGGCGAAGATCAATTCGGCACGGCTGCGCGGCGCGGTGAGCGAAAACTTCTGCACGGTTGCGCGCAACGCTTCTGCGTCAGGTGCGCGTAACAGGTAATAACTGCGTAGGAACGGACCCGCCGTTTGCTGTCGCGGCACCTGCGCCTCAAGCGCCATGTGCCTTTCGATGTTGCGGGTCAGATCGATACGTCGGCGTTCCAACAAGGCCGACCCACGCAGCCGCGCAAGCGCGGCCTCTCGGTCAAGCCCGGCGGTGCGGGCGGCAGCATCAAAATGCGCTACAACACCGGAGAGCGTTCGCTCTGCGGCTTCTAGCTCAAACACATAGGCCCGGGTGAACCCCGGGCCTTGTGCGGCAATCCCTGCCCCTATAATCCCACCGGCCAATGTCAGCGCCCGCAGGATCATCGTAGCCCTCAGGCGATGCCTGCGTAGATTTTCGCCAGCTTTTCGACCGCCTGTTCGGGCGGCAGCTCTTCACTTTCCCCGGTGCGGCGGCTGGTCAGTTCGACCACGCCGTTTTTCAGCCCGCGCGGGCCGACGGTGATGCGCCATGGCAGGCCGATCAGGTCCATCGTCGCAAATTTCATACCAGCGCCGCCTTTGCGGTCGTCATAAAGCGGATCGAGGCCCAGCGCCTTGAGGCTCTTATAAAGCGCATCGCAGGCCGCATCGGCTTCGTCGTCGCCTTGCTTGAGGTTGACGATCCCCGCATGGAACGGGGTCACGCCTTCGGGCCAGATAATGCCCTTGTCGTCATGGCTGGCCTCAATGATCGCGCCCAGCAGACGGCTAACGCCGATGCCGTGGCTGCCCATATGGACCGGCACCTGTTTGCCGTCGGGGCCCTGCACCTTGGCGTTCATCGCGTCGGAGTATTTCGTGCCGAAGTAGAAAATCTGCCCCACTTCGATGCCGCGCGCGGTGCGCTGGCGGTCTTCGGGCACTTTGGCGAAAAGCTCGGGGTCGTGGGTTTCATCGGTGCGGGCGTAGCGCGAGGTGAACTCATCCAGCACAGCGCGGCAGGCGTCGTGATCGCTGGGGTCAATCTCGCGGTCGCCAAAGGTCAGATCGGTGATCTCGCTGTCATAGAAGACTTCCGATTCGCCCGTCTCGGCCAGCACGAGGAATTCATGCGTGTCATCGCCGCCAATGGGACCGGAGTCGGCGCGCATCGGGATCGCTTGCAAGCCCATCCGCTCATAGGTGCGCAGGTAGCTGACCAGATGGCGGTTATAGGCGTGCAGCGCGTCCTCTTTGGTGAGGTCGAAGTTATAGCCATCTTTCATCAGGAACTCGCGGCCCCGCATCACGCCGAAACGTGGACGGATCTCGTCGCGGAATTTCCACTGGATGTGATAGAGCGTCAGCGGCAGGTCTTTGTAAGACCCGACATGGCTGCGGAAGATGTCGGTGATCATCTCCTCATTGGTGGGACCATAGAGCATGTCGCGGTCTTGGCGGTCGCGGATGCGCAGCATCTCCGGGCCGTAGGCGTCATAGCGGCCCGATTCCTTCCACAGATCCGCCGATTGCAGCGTCGGCATCAGCATCGGGATATGGCCCACGCGCTGCTGCTCTTGGTGCACGATCTCTTCAACCTTGCGCAGCACCTTGTAGCCCAGCGGCAGCCAAGAATAGATCCCCGCGCTGGATTGCTTGATCATCCCCGCCCGCAGCATCAACCGGTGGCTGACGATCTGCGCCTCGGCAGGGTTTTCCTTCAGCACGGGCAGAAAATATTGGGACAGACGCATGGTGTTTCCTCATTGAGCGAATTGCCCCCTGACTAGTGCATGTCAGGGGGCGAGACAATCACATCGCACAGGCCGCGCGAGAGCTTGGCCACCCGCGGCGCACAGCGCCCATCTCTCGAGCGGCCTGTACACAACGGACGACGTGCTGCTGCGATGGTCGCCCGATCTCCCCCAAGTCAAGCAGCCAAGACTTGAAACGAAACGCCACATGGGCGATGTGAGAACATTCCCTGCCGGAGAGCATCATGGCCCTGCCAATCCGAGACCAACTGAAATACTGGGGCATCGCTGCGGCGGTGTTCATGGTGGCACTGTGGTTCATGGGCGATGTGCTGCTGCCCTTCCTGCTGGGCGGGGCAATTGCCTATTTCCTCGATCCGGTGGCCGACCGGCTGGAGCGACTGGGGCTGAGCCGTGTGATGGCCACCGCGCTGATCACCGTGGCGGCCCTTCTGATCTTCGTGCTGATGGCGCTTTTGGTCATCCCGACGCTGGTGAACCAAACCGTCAACCTGATCGAGACCGCGCCCAAGGTCACTCGCAATTTTACCGATTTCATCACCGACCGCTTCCCCTCGCTGCTGGACGACGATTCGACGCTGCGCACCTCGCTGACCACCTTGGGCACGACGATCCAAGAACGCGGTGGTGAGCTGTTTCAAACCGCACTGGCCTCCTTTGCCTCGCTGATCAACATCCTGCTCTTGTTCGTCATCGTCCCCGTGGTCGCCGTCTATCTGCTGCTCGACTGGGACCGCATGGTCGCGGCCATTGACCGGCTGCTGCCGCGCGACCATGCGCCGACGATCCGGCAATTGGCGCGGGAGATCGACGCGACGCTCGCCTCCTTCGTGCGTGGCATGGGCACGGTCTGCCTGATCCTTGGCACCTATTACGCCGTGGCGCTGATGCTGGTGGGGCTACAGTTCGGCCTCGTCGTCGGTTTCGTGGCCGGTTTGGTCACCTTTATTCCCTACCTTGGCGCATTGATCGGTGGGGCGCTGGCGATCGGGCTGGCGCTGTTCCAATTCTGGGGCGATTGGGTGTCGATCGGGCTGGTGGCGGGTATCTTTGTGCTGGGCCAGATCGTCGAGGGCAATCTGCTAACCCCGAAGCTGGTCGGCAACTCCGTCGGGCTGCACCCGGTCTGGCTGCTGCTGGCGCTGTCGGTCTTCGGCACACTCTTTGGCTTCGTCGGGCTGCTGGTCGCGGTGCCCGTGGCCGCCGCCATCGGGGTGATCGCGCGTTTCGCCACGGCGCGCTACCGTGAAAGCGTGCTCTACATGGGCCGCGAGCCTGAAACGACCGTCGACGAGGACATTCGCTGACATGGCCCACCAACTCGGGTTGAACCTGCCCAGCCGGACGGCTCTGGGCCGCGACGCATTCTTTGTCGCCCCCTCCAACGCCATGGCGATGGCGATGATCGACGGCTGGCGCGGTTGGGCGGGCGGCAAGCTGGCGCTGACCGGGCCACAAGGCTCGGGCAAGACGCATCTGACGCATGTTTGGGCGGACTTGTCGGGCGCCCGCATCATCAGTGCTGCCGACCTGCTGGAGGCCGACATTCCCGCCCTCGCCCGCGGCCCCCTCGCCGTCGAAGATGTCCATCTGATCGCCGGGAACGCAGAAGCGCAAACGGCCCTGTTTCACCTGCACAACCTCGTACTGGCCGAGGGGCAGGCGCTTTTGCTCACCAGCACGGGGCCGGTGGCCCATTGGGGGCTGACGCTGCCCGATCTGGTCAGCCGGATGCGCGGCGCCACGATGGTCGAAATGGAAGCCCCCGATGACGCACTGCTTTCCGCACTGCTGGTCAAGCTTCTGGCCGACCGGCAGTTGACGCCAAAACCGGAACTGATCAATTACCTGATGACCCGGATGGATCGTTCCTTTGCCGCTGCCATCGCGCTGGTCGACCGGCTGGATGCCGCCAGCCTTGCGCAGAAGCGCCCGTTGACCCGCGCACTGGCCGCGCAGGTGCTGGACATCGCCCCGCCCCGCGCGTGATACTGGAATAATTAACGCAAGCCTTCGCAAACCCGTTACATTCCAATGTCATGAGGCCCGCATGACCCAAGCTGATTTCCTGCAAGCGCCCTTTCCGCCCGCCACCGATCTGCCCGAGCTTGATACCGCCGGGCCGGGCCGTTTCTTTAACCGTGAGCTAAGCTGGCTCGACTTCAACTGGCGGGTGCTGGAAGAAGCCGAGAACCCGCGCGTGCCGCTGCTGGAACGGCTGCGCTTTCTGTCGATTTCAGCCACCAATCTGGATGAATTCTATACCGTGCGGGTCGCGGGGCTGCGCGAACTGGCCCAAGCGGGCAATACCACCGCCGCCGCCGATGGGCTGAGCCCCGGTGAGCAATTGGTGCTGATCAACGAAGACGCGCGCAACCTGATGATGTCCCAACAGCGTGTGCTGGTTGACCTCATGACCGAGATGGACGCGCAGAACATCATGCTGGAACGCGCCGCCGACCTGACCGAGGCGGACCACAAACATCTCGAAGGGGTCTTTCTCAACCAAGTCTTCGCCGTGCTGTCGCCGCTGGCGATTGACCCGGCACATCCCTTCCCCTTCATCCCCAACACCGGCTATGCGCTGGCTTTGCAACTGGAACGCAGCCGCGACAAACGCCCCCTGCAAGCGCTGCTGCCGATTCCCGGCCAGATCGACCGCTTCGTGCCCCTGCCCGCGCCCGATGGTTGCCTGCGCTACCTGCCGCTCGAAGACCTGTTGATCATCAACATCCCCAACCTCTTTCCGGGCTACAAACTCAAAGCGCATTTCGAATTCCGCGTGCTGCGCGACAGCGATCTTGAAGTGGAAGACGAGGCCGAAGACCTCGTGCGGGAATTCGAAGTCGCCCTGAAACGCCGCCGCCGGGGGGAGGTCGTGCGTCTGACCCATTCCGCCGGCGCCCCGGAAAAGCTGAAATCCGTCGTCATGCGCGAGCTTTGCGTGCGGCCCCAAGACGTGATCGAAATCGAAGGCATGCTCGGCATCGCCGATCTGTCGAAACTGGTAACCGACGCCCGGCCCGACCTTCTGTGGCCGCAGTTCACCCCGCGTGTGCCCGAGCGCGTCAGCGACCACGATGGCGATATGTTCGCCGCGATCCGGCAAAAGGACATGCTGCTGCACCACCCCTATGAGACCTTTGATATGGTGGTGCGCTTCCTTGCCCAAGCGGCGCGGGATCCCGACGTGGTGGCGATCAAACAGACGCTCTACCGCACCTCGCGCGACAGCCCGATTGTCAGCGCGCTCTGCGAGGCTGCCGAGGATGGTAAATCCGTCACCGCCTTGGTTGAACTGAAAGCCCGCTTTGATGAGGCCGCCAATATCCGCCAGTCACGCCGCTTGGAACGCGCGGGCGCGCATGTGGTCTATGGCTTTCTCGACCTCAAGACCCACGCCAAGATCTCGACCGTGGTACGCCGCGAAGGCGATCAACTGGTGACCTATACCCACTACGGCACCGGCAACTACCACCCGATCACCGCGCGGATCTATACGGATCTGTCGCTTTTCACCTGCGACTCGAGCCTTGGGCGCGATGCCACGAAAGTCTTCAACTTCCTCTCAGGCTATGCCCCGCCAGAGCAGTTGGAAAACCTCGCCATTTCCCCCACCACGCTCAAGCCGCGCCTGCTTGAGATGATCGCCACCGAGGCTGACCATGCTCGCGCCGGGCGGCCTGCCGTGATCTGGGCCAAGATGAACGCCCTGATCGACGCCGAGGTGATCGACGCGCTTTATGATGCCAGCCAAGCGGGAGTGGAAATCAGCCTTGTCATTCGCGGCATCTGCGGGCTGCGCCCCGGCGTTAAGGGGCTGTCGGACAACATTCGCGTCAAATCCATCATTGGCCGTTTTCTGGAACACAGTCGCATTGTCTGCGTCGGCAACGGCCACGGGCTGCCGCATAAAAAAGCGCGGGTTTTCATGTCTTCCGCTGACTGGATGGGCCGCAACCTCAACCGCCGGGTCGAGACTTTGGTTGAGATCGAGAACCCGACCGTCAAGGCACAGATCACCAGCCAGATCATGGCGGCCAATCTGGCTGACGTGGCGCAAAGCTGGGTCATGGGGCCGGATGGCAAATTCACCCGGCCCGCCGTGCCGGAGGGGACGTTCGCGTTTAACTGCCACCGCTTCTTTATGGAAAACCCCTCGCTCTCGGGGCGCGGCAGCGCGGGGGCGTCGGATGTGCCCAAGCTGACCCATACCGAGGATTGACCTATGGAGAGGTCCGTTAGCAATTGACCTCACCGCGCCCCTGCGCCAATTATCCCTTCAAACGGATGGCCCGCAGGAGCATTGATGGCAGACCAGACCGACCCTTCCCGAGCCGCCCCCGTCCCTGAGACCGGCGTGGCGGAACTGGGCCTTTTCGCGAAACCGTTGTTTCAGGATCCGGGCGCGCGCGCGCTGGCGCGGGTGGGCGTGGTGGATGTGGGCTCGAACTCTGTCCGCCTTGTGGTGTTCGACGGCGCGGCGCGCTCTCCGGCCTATTTCTATAACGAAAAGATCATGTGTGCCTTGGGTGCTGGCATGTCTGAGACGGGCCACTTGTCCCCCGAAGGCCGCGCCCGTGCCCTCTCGGCGCTGCGGCGGTTCAGCAAGCTTGCCGATGGCATGGGCCTGTCGGAACTCACGGTCGTTGCCACCGCAGCGGTGCGCGATGCCAGCGATGGGCGCGAGTTCTGCGCCGATGTGCTGCGCGAAACCGGCCTGCGCATCTGGGTGATCGACGGCGAGGAAGAGGCCCGGCTTTCGGCCCAAGGGGTGCTGCTGGGCTGGCCCGGCGCTTACGGCCTTGTCTGCGACATCGGCGGCTCTTCGATGGAACTGGCGGAAATCTCTGGTGGGCGCGTCGGGCGGCGGGTGACCTCGCAACTCGGGCCGCTGAAATTGCGCGATCTCAAGGGCGGTGCCAAGGGGCGGCATGCCCATATCAAAGAGGTCATCACCGGCCTTCAGGAAAAGATGGGCAACCAGCGCGACCGGCTGTTCCTTGTAGGCGGCTCATGGCGCGCTATCGCGCGGATCGACATGTACCGCCGGGGCTATCCGCTGCATGTTCTGCATGAATACCGCATGACCGTGACCTCGGTCCGGGAGACAGTGAAGTTCATCCAAGCCTCTGATTTGGAAGAGTTGCGCAGCGCCTGCGGCGTGTCGTCGAGCCGGATGTCATTGGTGCCCTACGCCGCTGAGGTGCTGAGCCGTCTGGTCAAAACCTTCCGCCCCAAAGACATCGCCATTTCCAGCTACGGCATCCGCGAAGGCATGCTCTATGAGCAGATGCCGCAACGCCTGCGCGACCGTGATCCGCTGATTGAGGCCTGCTATTTCGCCGAGGCCAAAGACGCGCGGATGCCCGGCTTTGGTAAGGTGCTCTATAACTTCATCCTGCCGCTCTACCGCTCTGCCCCGCATGCGCGCAGGCGGTTGGTCAAAGCGGCCTGCCTCCTGCATGATGTCAGCTGGCGCGCGCATCCCGACTACCGGGCCGAGACCTGTTTTGACAACGCCACCCGCGCCAACCTTGGCGGGCTCAAACACGCGGAGCGGATTTATCTGGGGCTGGCGCTGCTGCACCGTTATTCCAACAAACGGGAAAACACCCGGTTCGAAGACCTTTATGAGATGGTCGACGAAAAGACCCGGTTGGAGGCCGAGATCCTTGGCAAGGCCATGCGCTTTGGTGCGATGCTGTGGATGGACAAGGGCGAACAGCGCGGCGAATTGCGCTGGTTCCCCAAGAAAAAGCAGTTGGAACTGTGGCTCACCCCCGACATGGTGCCGCTTTTCGGTGAGGTCGCAGAGGCCCGACTGAACTCGCTCGCCAAATCGCTTGACGCCGAAGTCCATGTGCGCACCGGCAAACGCCCTCCGAAATAGCCCGGGTTACAGGTCGATCTGGGGGGCAGGCTCGGTCGGCGTGTCTGGTGGCACCATCGGATGATCCGGCTTGCGGCGAATGATGATATCGCCGTTGGGCTGCATCTCGGGCGCTTGGTATGCGCTCCAGTCTTCGACCTCATCCAACAGTTCCGTCAGCTTCGGCCCCATCTCGCGCGCAAAATCGCGCAGGGCGGGGCGCATGGCTTCGCTAAAGCCTTCGAAACCCTCCATGACCGGGCCCATTTCATCCATGATCCCGTCCATGAACATCTGCGCGCCGCGCTCCATCAAGCCGAGGCCGCGTTCTTCGGTGTCCTCTTGCGCGTGGGCCGCAAGCGGCAGCATCGTGCAAAGGGCGATAAGGGGCATGAAACGTGTCATGCAATTGATGTAGGCGGCGCGTTCGGGATTTCTAGTCTTCTGCCGGTGCACGAGCACAAGCCCGCCTAAAGGTCGAGATCCAGCGTCACCGGGAAGTGATCCGACGCCGCCAGCAGCGCACCGCGAAGGGCCACGTTTTGCCAGCAGGCGGGATCATCCATCGGGTGCCAGATGCGCCAGCGGGCATCCCGGGCCTGAATTTGCGGCGTGACCATGATGTAGTCCAATAGCGCCTGAAGGAAGCGTTCTTCGGGCGCGATCCAAAACCGCGCGCTGGTGGGCGCGGCCCCCAAACGTCGGCTAAGCGCCTGTTTGGCATGCGGATCAAAGAGCGCCCCCGCCCCCTCCCCCAGCACAATCTCGACCGAAGACCGCCCAAACAGGCTCTCGAACTCATCCAGCCCCGGCCCGTCGTTCAGATCACCCATCACCATCACCGGCCGATCTGCCGCCAGATGCGTATCGATCCGCCGCCTGAGCCAGATCGCCTGCGCCAACTGCTTGCGCCTGTTGGCGATGGCGATGCGCAGCACATCGGCCTCGGACTTGGCCCCATGGGGCGCTTTGGATTTCAGATGCGCGCCGATCATCTGAAAAGCAAACCCAGCCTTCGTGGTCACCCCCAACTCCAGCGGCGGTTTGGAGAAGACCACGGCATCCTCTGTCGCATCCACGTCAAGATCAATCCGTAGTGTCTGATCAAAGCGCGGGGCATCAGCAGCGGCCAGCGGCGCATGGCGGGCGGTGAGCTTATCGGGGTCATAAAGCAGTGCAATCTCTTGCTCTGTATCGTTGGAAAACCCCATGACGGCCTCCCGCGCGCGCAGGGAAAACCGCGCGGCGAAATGCTCAAGCGCGGCCACAGTCGACTGCCGCCGCCCGTGGTTTGGCGCCTCGATCACCATCACCGCATCTGCATCCAGCGCCGCGAAAACCACCCCCAGTGCCGCCGTTTGCTGCGCACGGGTCACCTGATAGCGCGACGACCATTCGCTGTCGTCGTAAAGCTGATTGTCATCGTCAAAAAGGCTCGCGAACCACTCAACATTGTAGGTCGCGATGCGCATCAAGCGTGTTTGCCCGAGATCGTTTCCCACGCGCGGTTGATGTCGATCATGCGTTTTTCGGCCATTTTGATGGCCTCTTGCGGCAAGCCCCGCGCCACCAGCGCGTCGGGATGGTTCTCCCGTACCAACCGCCGCCACGCCTTGCGGGCTTCCTCAAGCGTGGCATGGGGGCCGATGCCCAGAACTGTGCGCGGCAGGGGCGAGCTATCAGGCACGAACCGCGCTTTGAGCGAGGCAAAAGCCTCCTCTCCCATGCCAAAGATCGCAGCCACATCTTCGAGAAAGGCGTTTTCGTTCGGGTGATAGATGCCATCGGCCATGGCGATGTGAAACAGCCCCTCCATCAGATCATGCAGCATCTCGGGCTGGTCGTTGAACATGCTGGCGATGCGTTTGGCGTATTCCTCAAACCCGGTGACATCCTGCCGCGCAAGGTTAAAGACCCGCGCCGCCCCGTCTTGGTCCCCTTCGGCAATTTGGAAGACCTCGCGAAAGGCCGTCACCTCGTCGCGGGTCACCAGCCCATCGGCCTTGGCCATCTTCGCGCCCAAGGCGATGACTGCGATGGTAAAGGCGACCGAGCGTTCAGGCGGGCTGCGCAGACGGTCAAAGACAGCCGACAGCCCCTCGCCCGCGGTGAGGGCTGACAAAGCTTCGGAGATGCGCGTCCAAATCGACATGGGCTGACCCTTTGGTATTCGGCCCCAGCTTAACCGCTGGCACCGGGGAAGTCAGGATGCTGACAGGGTTTTTTGCATCAAGATCAGATCAAGCCATTGCCCGTGTTTGCGCCCGACTTCGGGCATCCGGCCCACCTGCGCAAAGCCTAGTTTTTTATGAAAAATCACGGCGCCAGGGTTGGCGCTGCTGATCGCGGCGACCATCACATGATGGCCCTCCCCCGCAGCCGCCTCGACCGCCCGCGTCATCAAGCCGCGCCCCAGCCCCTGCCCCTGTACGGCGTCCGACAACACGATGCTATGCTCCACTGTCGCGCCGTAGCCCGGCCCGCCCCGAAAGCTGCCGTAGGTGACAAAGCCCATGATTTGCCCCGCATCCTCTGCCACCCAAAAGGCGTCGGCGCGGGTGGCGATCAGGGCGGTGATATCCTGTGGCGTCTTTTCGTCGGTGGTAAAGGTCGACAGGCTGTCGCGGATCATACCGTTCCAAAGATCAGCCACGGCCGCGGCATCGCGCCGCCCTGCCGGGCGGATCGCGCGGCCCGTTTGGGCCGCGCCCGTTTCAGCCTGCATCACTTCCGGGTCTCGCGGATCAGCTTGAGGATATCCTGCGCAGCCGTCGGGATGTTCGTCCCCGGGCCAAAGATCGCCTTGACGCCCGCGTCCTGCAAAAACTTGTAATCCTGTTGCGGAATGACGCCGCCACAGATCACCAGAATATCCTCGGCCCCTGCATCCTTCAGCGCCTGAATAAGTTGCGGTGCCAATGTCTTATGCCCCGCCGCTTGGCTGGAGATGCCGACGACATGCACGTCATTGTCCACCGCATCCTGCGCGGCCTCGGCGGGCGTCTGGAACAGCGGTCCCACGTCCACGTCAAAGCCGATGTCGGCGAAAGCCGTGGCAATCACCTTGGCCCCGCGATCGTGCCCGTCTTGGCCCATTTTAACGACCAGCATACGCGGGCGGCGGCCTTCGGCCTCGGCGAACTCATCGACCGATTTCTGGATGTCAGCAAAGCCCGCGTCGCCCTCATAGGCCGCGCCATAGACGCCCGAGAGCGTCTTGACCTCGGCCCGGTGCCGCCCGAATTCTTTCTCCATCGCCATGCTGATTTCTCCCACTGTGGCGCGTGCGCGGGCGGCTTCAACCGCCGCGTCGAGCAGGTTGCCGCCCTCGGCGGACCGCCGTGTCAGTTCCGCCAAGGCGGCGGTGCATGCCGCGTCGTCCCGCTCGGCCCGGATGCGTTCCAGCGCCTTGATCTGTCCGGCGCGGACCTTGACGTTGTCCACGTCCAAGATGTCGATCGGCTCTTCCTTGTCGCGGCGGTACTTGTTGACGCCCACGATCACCTCGGTGCCACGGTCGATGCCCGCCTGACGCTGGGCCGCGGCTTCCTCGATGCGCAGTTTCGGCATGCCGGAGGCCACGGCCTTGGTCATGCCGCCCATCTCTTCAACTTCCTCGATCAGATTCCACGCTGCTTCGGCCAGATCAGCGGTCAGCTTCTCGACGTAGTAGCTGCCCGCGAGCGGGTCGACGACGTTAGTGATGCCGGTCTCTTCTTGCAGGATCAGCTGGGTGTTCCGAGCGATGCGCGCTGAATGCTCCGTCGGCAGGCCGATTGCCTCGTCCAGCGAGTTGGTATGCAGCGATTGCGTACCGCCCAGCACGGCGGACAGCGCCTCATAAGCCGTGCGCACGACGTTGTTGTAGGGGTCCTGCTCGGCCAGGCTCACGCCGGAGGTTTGGCAATGAGTTCGCAACATCGACGACTTGGGGTTTTTCGGCTCGAATTCCTCCATTACCCGCGACCAAAGCAGACGCGCGGCGCGCAGTTTGGCGGCCTCCATGAAGAAGTTCATGCCGATGGCAAAGAAGAAGCTCAGGCGCGGTGCAAAACGGTCCACATCCATGCCTGCCGCAATCGCCGTGCGCACGTATTCGCGCCCGTCCGCGATGGTAAAGGCCAGTTCCTGCACGAGGTTCGCGCCCGCCTCTTGCATGTGGTAGCCCGAGATCGAGATCGAGTTGAACTTCGGCATATGATCCGAGGTATATTCGATGATGTCCCCGATGATCCGCATCGACGGTTCCGGCGGGTAGACATAGGTGTTGCGCACCATGAATTCCTTGAGGATGTCATTCTGGATCGTCCCCGAGAGCTTGGCACGGTCATGGCCCTGCTCTTCGCCCGCGACAATGAAATTGGCGAGGATCGGGATCACCGCGCCGTTCATCGTCATGGAGACCGACACCTGATCCAGTGGGATGCCGTCGAAGAGGATTTTCATATCCTCAACCGAATCGATGGCCACACCGGCCTTGCCGACATCGCCCTCAACGCGCGGGTGATCGCTGTCATAGCCCCGGTGCGTTGCCAGATCGAAAGCAACCGAAACACCCTGCTGCCCGGCGGCCAGCGCACGGCGATAGAAAGCGTTGGATTCCTCAGCCGTCGAAAAACCCGCATATTGCCGGATCGTCCAAGGACGGCCCGCGTACATCGTCGCCTTCACGCCGCGCGTAAACGGAGCTTCGCCGGGAATGCTGCCGAGATGCTCCAGCCCGTTCACGTCGTCGGCGGTATAGAGCGGTTGTACGTCGATCCCCTCCAACGTCTTCCACGTCAGATCATCAAGGCTGCGTCCGCGCAATTCGCCCGTGGCCAGTTCCTGCCAGCGTGTCTTGGCGTCCTTTTGGTCGGATGTCATATGCTTGTCCTTCTCCCTTAACGCCGGGCGGCAGGCATGGGCCTGCGCATCACCGGCGGCTGAATTGTCACGGGGCGCGCCCTCACGGGGATAAATGCCCCCTGCGGCGCTTTGCCCTTCGCAAAATGGTACAGGCCCCCTATATCTGAAGGGACAGGAGCCTTGATGAAACGTTTGATCTCACTAGTTTTTGCAGGATTGATCGCCAGCACAGCGATTGCCCAAGGGGCCGATACCCCCATGGAGGATCCGCTGTTCCTGCCCGCCGATATGGCCGATCTCAGCGCCTTCCAATGGAAAAAGCGGCCCGTTCTGGTCTTTGCCAATTCCGAGAACGATCCAGCATATGTCGCGCAGATGGAATACCTCCGCGACCGCGAGGAAGAGTTGCGGCTGCGCGATGTCATCGTGCTGACCGATACCGACCCTACCGCGCGCAGCGCGCTCAGGCTGCGGATGCGCCCGCGGGGCTTCATGCTGGTGCTGGTCGACAAGGAAGGCCAGATCGAGCTGCGCAAACCCTTTCCATGGGACGTGCGCGAAATCACCCGCAGCATCGACAAGATGCCGCTGCGCCAGCGTGAAATCAGAGAGGCAAAGGAGCGCGACGTCATCCGTTGATGCCCCGCGCCCTGCCCGCCCTGATCGCCAGCGCATCGCACCCTATTCGAACTCCATGATCACATCGTCCACCGCAAGGCTGTCGCCCGCGCCAGCGTTGACCTTGCTCACCACGCCCTTCTTCTCGGCGCGCAGGATGTTCTCCATTTTCATCGCCTCGATGGTGCAGAGCGCTTGGCCCTCTTGGACCTCGTCACCTACTTCAACGTCGAGTTTCACCACCAGACCCGGCATCGGGCAGAGCAGCATCTTGGAGGTGTCGGGCGGCAGCTTCTCGGGCATGAGGGCCGCCAGTTCCGCCTGACGCGGGGTGCGGACATGGACTTTCAGATCCGCGCCGCGGGTGCGGATGCGAAAACCGCCAGAGATTTTGCCAACCTTCAGCACCAAAGGCGCGCCATCAACAGTCATCTCGGCCAGTTGGTCGCCCGGTGTCCAATCGCCGCTGACCCGCATTTCGCTGCCGTCGGAGAAAGCCACCGTCGCCCCCTCGGGATCGGCCTTGGTGACCACATCAAAGTTTTCACCCTGCAGCTTGACGTTCCAATCGCTACCGACCTTGCGCTCGTGGTTGTCCATCCGGCCCGAGACACGCGCGCGGCGAATTTCGCCGACGCGGTGCATCGCAGCGCAGGCCGCAGCGATGCGGCGCAGCTCGCCCTCAGGCAGGGTCACACCCTCGAAACCTTCGGGGTATTCTTCGGCGATGAAGGCAGTGGTCATCTCGCCCGAGACGAACTTCGGGTGATCCATCACGGCAGAGAGGAACGGCAGGTTGTGCCCGATGCCCTCGACCTCGAAACTGTCGAGCGCCACGCGCATCTTCTCAATCGCCTCGGCCCGGGTTGGGGCCCATGTGCAGAGTTTGGCGATCATTGGATCGTAATACATCGAAATCTCGCCGCCCTCATAGACGCCGGTATCGTTGCGCACGGCCATCTCGCCGCTCGGTGCATCGCCCTGCCATGTGCCTTGCTCCAGCAGCGGGCCGGCGGCCACTTCCTGCGGCGGGCGGTAGCGGGTCAGACGGCCAATGGACGGCAGGAAACCACGGTAAGGGTCTTCGGCGTAGAGCCGGTTTTCGATGGCCCAACCGGTCAGGGTCACATCGTCTTGAGTGATCGACAGTTTCTCGCCATTGGCGACGCGGATCATCTGCTCGACCAGATCGACGCCGGTGATTAGTTCCGTCACCGGGTGCTCCACCTGAAGGCGGGTGTTCATCTCAAGGAAGTAGAAATTCTTGTCGCCATCGACGATGAATTCCACCGTGCCCGCGCTGGTGTAGCCCACGGCCTGCGCCAGAGCGACGGCCTGTTCGCCCATCGCTTTACGGGTGGCTTCGTCAAGGAAAGGGCTCGGCGCTTCTTCGACAACCTTCTGGTTGCGGCGCTGGATCGAACATTCCCGCTCGCCCAGATAGACGCCATTGCCATGCGCGTCACAAAGCACCTGAATTTCAATGTGGCGGGGCTGGGTGACGAATTTTTCGATAAAGATACGGTCATCACCAAAGGAGTTCGCGGCCTCGTTCTTGGACGACTGGAAACCCTCGCGGGCCTCTTCATCATTCCAAGCGATCCGCATGCCCTTGCCGCCGCCGCCAGCCGAGGCTTTGAGCATCACCGGGTAGCCGATTTCGTTGGAGATTTTCACGGCCTCGTCGGCGTCTTCGATCAGACCCATATAGCCCGGCACGGTCGAGACACCCGCCTCCTGAGCAATCTTTTTGGAGGTGATCTTATCGCCCATCTTTTCAATGGCGCCAACGGGCGGGCCGACGAAAGCCACGCCTACAGCGTCAAGCGCCTCGGCAAACTTGCTGTTTTCGCTTAGAAAACCATAGCCCGGATGGACCGCCTGCGCGCCGGATTGCTTCACGGCCTCCATCACCTTGTCGATGACGATATAGGACTGGTTCGCGGGCGGCGGGCCGATGTGAATGGCCTCATCCGCCATTTCCACATGCAGCGCCTGCGCATCCGCATCGGAATAGATCGCCACGGTGGTCAGACCCATCTTCTTGGCGGTCTTGATCACGCGGCAGGCGATTTCGCCCCGGTTGGCAATGAGGATCTTGTCAAACATCAGCAGTTCCTTTGACGGTAACAGGCCACGCAAAATGCCGCGTCAGCCAAAGCTGCGCGGGTGCCTGTAGAGATAAAGATGGAGGGGGAAACCGCCCTGCCCGCGCCGATGGCAGGCAGAGCGGTTAATGGGGCGAGATCAGTTACATTTGCCGGGGTTAAGCTGGCAATAACCGACGTTAGCTGCGGCGCCGATGGCTGCGCCCTGCGCCAGCGACCCACCTGTGACGGCTGCCGCGCCTGCGCCGACGGCTGCGCCGCCCAAACCCTGTTCGCCGATGGTGTTGCCACATGCGGCAAGACCGGCTGTCGCGCCAAGCGCGAGAATGATGTTACGAATTGACATGTGCCTGTTCCTTCACTGCTATCTACTGTCCGACCAACGCCCTGCCGTTTGACAAGTTCCCGGTCAATTTTCCGGGCCGTTGCCCTGTGGCGCGAAAACCACCCCGCCGAAAAGTCGGGCAGCGCGGCGCGGTTGCGCAGCGGCTGCCCGTTAGGGGAAGGGGTATGGTCTTCATGTCCGACGGCACGAAGAGCAAAAGACGCGCCGCCAGCCACGCAAAACCTGCCCCAAGCCTGCGCCAGCGCCAAGCACGCCCTTTGAGGCGGCCGGACTTCGGCAAGGCTGTGCTGATCTGCGTAGAGGCGGGGCGACATCATGCCGATCAACCCTCGAAAGCTTCGGGGAAGGCGGCACGGGCTGCGGCCACATCGAGCACAAGCAAAGCTTCGTAATCGGCGGGGTCGAAGGGATCAGTGGCCGGCAGCACCTCGCGGCCAAAGAGCCACGACAGACGGCCCGCATCCAGATTGCCGCGCTCGAAAGGATGCTCGCCAAAGGCTTCCCACAGGGCTTTGACAAAAGCGGTGTCAGCACGACGGTCCGGCGCCCGGCGGTCAGGGCGACGCTCACGCCGGGTGATCGGCGTGACCCCCTTGGGGTTCGGACGGCGAATTGTGAATTGGAAATCGGTGCCGGGCAGTCGCCCGGGGAACCCGCGATGTTTCAGCATATAGGCGGGCATCAGACACCCCTCCCGGTTGCAGGGGTGGCTGGGATCAGGGCAGGCGCAAACGCCTGCCCTGCAACGGCATTATTTGTACTTGCCGGTGTAGACGGGCTCGACCGAGATGGGCTCGGGCTCAACCACGACGAACTCTTCTTCTTGCTGTGCGCAGGCCGAAACAGCTGCGACGAAACCGATAGCTGCCAGCAACTTGATGCTCTTGGACATGTATATCTCCTATTAATGTTAAATGAACCTGACGCAACAACATGCCGGCCAAGCCCGGGTTCTGAGGTAAGGGATACGTGGGTATTCCTTGACCGCATCATATGCGATTCACATAGCAATGGATATGGTTGCAAGCGCAATCGGTCGCGTTGTGACTCCAAAGCATCAATCCAATTGGGGCATCGGCGGATTCTTGCAAGATATTGCCCGCGCATCACAAACCCTCCCAGATGCAAGCGTCATCTTGGGCACGGAAAGCTTCGAAATATTGGGTCGCTTCGGGGTCGGCCGCGCCGAATTCCACCGGGCGGTCAGCAAGGGAGACGACGATCACCTGCCCCGCAAGCGCATGTTCGGTCATGTAAGGGAGGGCGACCACCGCGCAGAGATGCTCCATGTCCGGAGCGGCGAGGTCATAGGCGATGGCCTCCGGCCCTTTGGCGATCTGCGGCGCGATGAACCGAAAGCGAAGCCAGGTCTCACCACCCAGCTCCTCGACAAGAACCTCTTGCAAGTCAATCACTTGCCCGGAGGGCACGTCAATCGCCCGTGCTGGAGACGTGAGCCCCCCCGCCAGCAAAGCGGGCAGGCAAGCCCGGCGCAGCAGAGCGCCTAGTGATTGCGCAAAGCGTCGATCAGTGCGTCCTTGTCCATATCCGAACGCCCCTCGATCCCGAGTTCCTGCGCCCGGTCGTAGAGGTCGTCTTTGGTCCAATCCTCGTAGGGCGGCTGTTTGCCCCCCTTCTTGCCGGGATGCTGGCTGTCGTTGGCCTGCGCATTGGCGATGCGGGCGGCTTTCTCCTTGCTCGCCCCATCCTCGCGCAGGGACTTGTAGGTCTCTTCGTCCTTGATCGATGAATTCGGCATGATCTGGCCCTCCTTTGCAAGGAAAACCACCCAGTTCGCCGAGGGTTCCGCGCGCGGCTTCGGTGGGATCGGTATTTAAGAAAGGATGAAGCTGCATGATGGTGCTCAGAGCGGAATGTTGTCGTGTTTCTTCCACGGGGTCTGCACTTTTTTGTTGCGTAGTGACGCGAAGGCGCGGGCGACCCGTTTGCGGGTGCTGCGGGGCTGGATCACCTCGTCGATGAAACCGCGTTCGGCGGCGACGAAGGGATTGGCGAAACGGTCTTCGTAATCCTTCGTGTGTTTGGCGATCTTTTCGGGATCGTTCAGATCCTTGCGGTGGATGATCTCTGTCGCGCCTTTGGCCCCCATCACGGCGACTTCGGCGGTGGGCCATGCGTAGTTGAAATCCGAACGCAGGTGTTTGGAAGCCATCACGTCATAGGCGCCGCCATAGGCTTTGCGCGTGATGACGGTGACCATCGGCACGGTCGCCTCGCCATAGGCGAAGAGCAGTTTCGCGCCGTGTTTGATGACGCCGCCGAATTCCTGACCGGTGCCGGGCAGGAAGCCGGGCACATCCACGAGGGTCAGGATCGGGATTTCGAAAGCATCGCAGAACCGCACGAAACGGGCCGCTTTGCGCGAGCTATCAATGTCGAGGCAGCCCGCCAGCACCATCGGCTGGTTGGCGACCACGCCGACGGTACGGCCTTCAAGACGGATGAAACCGGTGATGATGTTCTTGGCGAATTCTTCTTGGATTTCGTAAAAGTCGCCCTCATCCGCCAGTTTGAGGATCAGTTCCTTCATATCATAGGGGGTATTGGCGTTCGACGGCACTAGCGTGTCGAGCGAGGGTTCAATCCGGTTGGGATCGTCGAAGAAGGGGCGGACCGGGGGTTTCTCGCGGTTGTTGGCGGGCAGCAGATCGACGAGGCGGCGCACTTCGGCCAGCGCTTCGACGTCATTTTCGAACGCTGCATCGGCGACAGAGGATTTGCGCGTGTGGGTCGAGGCGCCGCCCAATTCCTCGGCGGTGACGACTTCGTTGGTGACGGTTTTCACCACGTCGGGGCCGGTGACGAACATGTAAGAACTGTCTTTGACCATGAAGATGAAGTCGGTCATCGCGGGCGAGTAGACCGCGCCACCCGCGCAGGGGCCCATGATGACGCTGATCTGCGGGATCACACCGGAGGCTTCGATGTTGCGCTGGAAAACCTCGGCATAGCCCGCGAGGCTTGCCACGCCTTCTTGGATACGTGCGCCGCCGGAATCGTTAATGCCGATCACGGGCGCGCCGTTCTGCACCGCCATGTCCATGATCTTGCATATTTTCTGGGCGTGGGTTTCCGAAAGGGAGCCGCCGAAGACGGTGAAATCCTGACTGAAAACATAGACGAGGCGGCCGTTGATCGTGCCCCAGCCCGTAACCACACCATCACCTGCGGGCTTTTGATCCTGCATGCCGAAATCGGTGCAGCGGTGGGTGACGAACATGTCGAATTCCTCGAACGAGCCTTCGTCGAGCAGCAGATCGACACGCTCCCGTGCGGTGAGCTTGCCGCGACCGTGCTGCGCATCGATCCGTGCCTGACCGCCGCCCAAACGCGCATCTTCGCGGCGCCGCTCCAGTTGTTCGAGAATGTCTTTCATGACGCACCCCTATTGTGATTTCGACCAGTCTATCGGAGGAGCGCAACTGACCAAAGAGCAATTTTGCAAATTTGCAAAATCAATACAGGCGAACTTAAGCAAAATGAAAAGTTGCGAAACAATCTAGTTAACATGGACATTTCCCATGCCCCCGACTACTTGCATTTGCATGAGCCATATCCCCAAAGTCCGATATCTAGATCGGACGACCCCGCCCCATATTTCAACGCTGATCCTGCTGGCCGGGCTTTCGGCCATGGTGATGAACATCTTTCTGCCCAGCCTGCCGAAGATGGCAGAGCATTTTGGCACGGATTATGCGGTGATTCAGCTTTCGGTGCCGCTTTACCTGTTCTTCAGTGGCATACTGCAGATCTTCATTGGGCCGATATCCGACAACCTCGGGCGGCGGCGCGTGATGCTTTGGGGGCTGGGCCTGTTCCTTGCCGCCACGGTCGGCTGCTTGCTGGCCCCGAACATTGCCGTGTTCCTCGTCTTTCGTATGGCGCAGGCCGTGATCGCCACGGGGATGGTTCTGAGCCGTGCGGTGATCCGCGACCTTTATACCCAAGACGAATCGGCCTCCATGATCGGCTATGTCACCATGGGCATGGCGCTGGTGCCGATGATCAGCCCGGCTTTGGGCGGCTTGTTGGAGCAGGGGTTTGGCTGGCAGGCGTCATTTTGGGCGATGCTGATCCTCGGCGGGCTGGTGTTCTGGGTGGCTTGGGCGGATTTGGGCGAAACAGCCCGCGCCAGTGGCAAATCGCTGGGCCAGCAGTTCGGCGAATACCCTGAACTGCTCCGCTCGCCGCGGTTTTGGGGCTATGCGCTTGCGACGGGCTTCTGCTCGGGCGCTTTCTTTGCCTATCTTGGCGGCGCGCCTTTCGTCGGCACCGTGGTTTTTGGGATGGAGCCTGCGGTGCTGGGCCTATATTTCGGCGCGCCCGCGATTGGTTATTTCATCGGCAACTTCATCACCGCGCGCACCGCGACCCGCTTTGGCGTCAATACGCTGGTGCTCTGGGGCTGCATCTCAAATGCCGTGGGCGGCACGGTTTCGCTGTTGATTTTCCTTGCGGGATACGGCTCCCCGCTCAGCTTCTTCGGGCTGATGACGCTGGTGGGGCTGGGCAATGGTCTGTGCATTCCCAACGCCACGGCCGGGATGCTGTCGGTGCGCCCGCATCTGGCGGGCACGGCCTCTGGGCTTGGCGGGGCGATTATGATCGTCGGTGGCGCGGCGCTGAGCGCGCTGGCCGGGGCCCTTCTCACGCCAGAGACGGGGGCCTATCCGCTATTGTGGTTGATGCTGCTGACCGCCATCGCCTCGGTCGCCTCCATCTGGGTGGTGATCCGGCGCGAGAAAGCCTTGGGGCTTTAACCTAGCAGTACCCCCGCCTCGGGCTTGCGAGCGGGGGTTTGCAAAGCTACGCTGCCGCGAAATGCAAATTTGCAAAGGTGCGCGGATGGCGATCCAGAAACTCTATGCCGGTGTGAAACTGCGAGAGACCCGCACCCGTGCGGGGCTGACGCAGAAAGACTTCGCCGCCCGGCTTGGCGTCTCCTTGCCCTATCTCAACCAAATGGAGAACAACAACCGGCCCGTCAGTACCAATGTGGTGCTGGCACTGGCGTCGGAGTTCAGGCTCGACGTGACCGAGCTTTCCAGCGGAGATGGAGAGCGATTGGTGAGCGATCTGCGCGAGGCGCTGGCCGATCCGATCTTCGCCGGAAAGACACCCCCGGTGGCCGATCTGCGCCTCACCGCCTCCAACGCGCCGGGTCTGGCCCATGCGTTTCTCGCCCTGCACCAAAGCTACCGGCAGGTGCATGAACGACTGGCCTCGCTGGACGAAGCCTTGGGCCGCGAGGACGCTCGGGCGATGCCCTCCCCTTGGGAGGAGGTGCGGGATTTCTTTCACTATTGCGACAATTACATTGATGCCGTCGACCGCGCGGCAGAGCATTTTGCCACCCGCGAGGGCACCGGTAACGATACGCGGGCGACCGCGGCAACCGCGCTTGAACGCGCTGGCGTGACCGTGATCTTTGAGGATGACGACCGCCTGCGCGCCTATGATCCCGCGCGCAAAACGCTGCATCTGTCGGCCCGTGCAGCCCCTGAGACGCAGACCTTTCAAATGTTGCTCCAGGTGGCGCTGACCCAGCAGGACGCGCTGTTGGAGGCAACGCTTGATCTTGCCCGGTTCCACAGCGCCGCCGCCCGGGATATCGCCAAGATCGGGTTGGCCAATTACTTTGCTGGGGCGGCGCTACTGCCTTATGGGCGATTCCTGCAAAAGGCGCAGGACTGCCGCCATGATCTGGAGGTGCTGGCTGGGCATTTTGGCGCCTCGATTGAGCAGGTGGCGCACAGGCTTTCGACGCTCCAGCGGCCCGGCGCAAAGGGGGTGCCCTTTTTCTTTGTGCGGGTCGATCAGGCGGGCACGATCACGAAGCGCCATTCTGCCACCCGGTTGCAATTCGCGCGTTTTGGCGGGGCCTGTCCGCTTTGGAATGTCCACCGCGCGTTTGAAACGCCGGGAAGGTTCTTGCGCCAATTGGCCGAAACGCCGGACGGGGTGCGCTATATCAGTCTGGCGCGGGACATCTCGAAGCCGGCGGGGCGGTTCGGCGCGCCGGTGCGGCGTTATGCAATCTCACTGGGATGCGAGGTGCGCCATGCGGCGGCACTCGTCTATGCCGATGGGCTGGATGTCACCCGCAGCGATGCCTTTGAACCAATTGGCATTTCCTGCCGCATTTGCGAGCGACGGGATTGCCACCAGCGCTCCGTCCCGCCACTGGAACGGCAGTTGGTCGTCGACCCGCATCTGCGCGACACCCTGCCCTACCGGGTGGAGTGATCAGCGCAGCGCCCGCCGCCAGCCAGCACCGTGGGCTTCTGCTTCGGAACAGAACCAACGCTCGCCCTTGCGGGTGCTGATGCGGGTGCGGCCGTAAAATTCCTGCCCCGGCATATGGTAAATCTTGACCCCCTTGGCGCTGATATTGCCCTTGATCTGGCAGCTCCCCTCAGGCCGGGCCGGTTCTGAACCGCTGCGGCGGGTTACGCGATAGCGGGCCGGAGAGACGGTCTTGAACCCATGAATGCCACGCCCTGCGACAAAGGCTGCCTTTTCCTCCAGATCATAGTCCATCGAATATTTGCGATAGGCAAAGGCCAGCCCCTCTTGCACAAGCGCCTGCCCTACGTCGACACCGCCGACATGGCAGCGGGCGACGATGCGATCATATCGGTCGCGGTCCAGCGCTTCACAGCGCGCTTCGGCCCCTTGGTATCTGTCGCGCACCTCTCTCGTCGTCCAATCACCGCAGGCCCAAGCCTGCCCGCCATCGGTTTCGCAGGTCTGGCTCGCCTCAAGCGCGTCGATACCGTGTAAGCGAATGCGCGTGCCGCCAAGGTCGAAGGTATCCCCATCAATCACGCGCACCACACCCGACACGGTCTGCGCCCCAGCCGATACTGCTGCGAAACTCAGCGTGAGACTGAGGGCGAAAAGTGAACAAATCTTTAACATGGGGCAGGTATGACGCCCTGCCCCACCAGCTTCAAGGGAGGAGATTAAGACAGGTTAATGATCAGCGCTGCGCCACCTGCCAATTGGGATGCAGCCAAGGTTCGTCATTCGCCCGAGGCAGCGGATCGCGGCCCAAAAGCAGGTCCGAAACCTTTTCCCCCACCATGATCGAGGGCGCGTTGAGGTTGCCATTGGTGATGCGCGGAAAGATCGAACTGTCGGCCACCCGCAGCCCTTCAACCCCAATCACCCGCGCCTGCGGATCGACCACGGCGCTCGGATCGTCGGCCGCGCCCATGCGGCAGGTGCCACAGGGATGATAGGCGCTTTCCGCATGTTCGGCGATGAAACTGTCAAGCTCCGCATCCGATTGCAGCGCGTCGCCGGGTTGGATCTCATGTTTGACGAAAGGCTTGAAAGCCTCCTGCGCGAAAATCTCACGTGTGAGGCGGATGCAGGTGCGGAACTCCTCCCAATCGTCGGGATGCGACATGTAGTTAAAGCGGATTTTCGGCGCATCTGCCGGGTCGGCTGACCGCAAGGTGATGTCGCCCCGCGACTTAGAGCGCATTGGCCCTGTATGGGCCTGAAACCCGTGCCCCTCCGCTGCTGCCTGCCCGTCGTAACGCACGGCGATGGGCAGGAAATGGTATTGAATATCAGGGTATTCCACGCCGGGCTTCGAGCGGATGAAGGCCGCGGATTCAAACTGATTAGAGGCACCCATACCGGTCTTGGTAAAGAGCCACTGCGCGCCGATGACAGCCTTCGACAGCAAGTTCCAATGTTTATAGAGCGTGATCGGCTGGCTGGAGGCCATCTGAATGTAAAGCTCCAGATGGTCTTGCAGGTTCTGCCCCACGCCGGGACGGTCTGCGACGACATTGATGCCGTGCTGCGCCAGATGACCCGCCGGGCCGATCCCCGACAGCATCAGCAGTTTCGGCGAGTTGATCGATGACGCGGCCAGCACCACTTCGCGCTGCGCACGGATGACCTCTGTGCGGTTTCCGCGCTTGACCTCGACCCCCACGGCGCGGCCCTCTTCGATCACCACGCGCTGCGCCAGCGCGCGGATCAGCGTCACATTCCCGGTTTTCTGTGCAGGCCGCAGGTAGGCATTGGCCGCCGACCAGCGCCGCCCGTTCCAGACCGTCTGCTCCATCGGGCCAAAGCCCTCTTGTTTCTCGCCGTTGTAATCTTCGGTCATCTGGTAACCGGCCTGCGAGCCCGCCTGTACGAAAGCGTCAAACAGCGGGTTCTCCCGCGGGCCGCGGCTGACGTGCAGCGGGCCGTCTGTGCCGCGCCACGCCGCATCGCCGCCATGGCCGTTCTCGTGCCACGTCTCCATGCGTTTGTAATAGGGCAGCACGTCAGCATAGCCCCAGCCCTGCGCGCCGCTTTCCTCCCAATGATCGAAGTCCTTGGCATGGCCGCGCACATAGACCATGCCATTGATCGACGACGAGCCGCCGATCACCTTGCCACGTGGGCAGACCAGCTCGCGGTTGTTCAGATGCGGCTCAGGCTCGGACTTATAGCCCCAGTCATAGCGCGGCATGTTCATCGGATAGCTGAGTGCCGCGGGCATCTGAATAAACGGCCCCGCGTCGCTGCCACCATGTTCAATGACGATCACCTTCCGCCCCGCCTCGGCCAGACGGTAGGCCATGGCGCAGCCCGCAGACCCCGCCCCGACGATTACAAATTCAGCTTCCATTCCACTTACCTTCCGCAAATCCGCACGGGTGCGGGGCAGCGCCCGACGGTGTCGGCTTTATGCGCTGCGGCCTAATTTTCCGTTGCTTAGAACGGCGCTTCGACATCGCCCATGCGGACGTAGACCGACTTCAACTGGCTATAATGGTTGATCGCAGCCTTAGAGTTTTCGCGACCCACGCCGGAGTTTTTCATGCCCCCAAAGGGCGCTTCGACGGGCGCGTCATTATAGGTGTTGATGTAGCAGGTCCCCGCCTCGAACCCGGCAGCCACGCGATGTGCGCGGGTCAGGTTTTGGGTAAAGACACCGGCGGCGAGGCCGAATTCCGTGGTATTGGCACGGGCCATGACCTCGGCCTCATCCTCAAAATCGAGCACCGCCATGACGGGGCCGAAAATCTCTTCGCGGGCGATCACCATATCGTCTTTGACATCCGCGAAGACGGTGGGCTGCATGTAGAAACCGTCGCGCTCGATCCGTTTGCCGCCATAGACCAGCCGCGCGCCCTCGGCCTCACCCTTCGCCACATAGTCCAGCGCGATCTGCATCTGCCGTTCGCTGACCATGGGGCCAAAGCTGGTATCGGGGTCCATCGGGTCGCCGATCACGGCGTTATCCAACCGCTCGGCCAGACGCGCAAGAAACGCATCCTTGATGTCGCGGTGCACAAAGACCCGCGTGCCGTTCGAACAAATCTGGCCTGAGCTATAGAAGTTGCCCAAAATCGCGCCGCTCACGGCGTTGTCGATATCGGCATCCTCAAAGACGATCATGGGGGATTTGCCGCCCAGTTCCATCGTCACATGTTTAATGCCCTCGGCGGCGGCTGCATAGACCTTGCGGCCCGTCGGAACGGAGCCAGTCAGCGACACCTTGTCGACGCGGGCATCGGTGACCAGCGACTGGCCCACCTCGCCCATGCCCTGCACCACGTTAAACAGGCCCGCAGGCAGCCCAGCCTCAATGAGTATCTCAGCCACTTTCAGCGCGCAGAGCGGTGTTGTTTCGGACGGCTTGAAGATCATCGCATTGCCGCAGGCGAGCGCTGGCGCGGCTTTCCAGCAGGCGATCTGCGTGGGGTAGTTCCACGCGCCGATGCCCACGCAGAGGCCAAGCGCCTCGCGGCGGGTATAGACCCAATCTTCGCCCAGTTGGATATGCTCGCCCGTCAGGCTGCCCGCCAGCCCGCCGAAATACTCCAAGGCGTCGGCCCCGCTGGTGGCATCGGCGACAGAGGTTTCCTGATAGGGTTTGCCGGTGTCATAGGTCTCCAGCACCGACAGGTCGTGGTTGCGCTCGCGGATCATGTCGGCGGCGCGGCGCAGGATGCGGCCCCGCTCGGTGCCTGTCATCGCGGCCCATGCGGCCTGCGCCTTGCGGGCCGAGGTGATGGCTTGTTCGACGATCGCAGGCGTGGCGGCATAGAGCGTGGCGATCGTCTCGCCCGTGGCGGGATAGATCACCGGGATCGGCGTGCCGTTCGTGTCTTCGACATAGGCGCCGTCGATGAAATGGCTGGCTGTGGGCTGGGGATCATAGGACATCAAAGATACTTTCTTGCCTGAGGGGCGGAGTGTTCGAGGAGGCGGAGCGCGGCAATGCCGCCCTTCTCCGCCGTGTTCAGCGGCCCGCTTTCAGCAGCAGGTCGAGGGTATAGAGCGCGCGGGTCATGGCTTCGGCAGCGCTGACATCGTCCGACAGCGCCGCCCGCAGATAGAGCCCATCAATCAGCGCCGCCAAAGTCTCGGCGTCGCCCTCGGGTTGGGGGCTGATCGGACGCAGCGCATGGGTGAGGTTGGAGCGGAGGCGGCTTTGATAAGCTGTCAGCAGCCGCCGCGTTTCGGGATTGGTGCGGGCATGGGCGTAAAGCGTCATCCACGCGCTAATCGTGCCAGGATGAAAGCCGGTGTCGTCGAAACTGGCCACAATGATCGCCGCCGCCCGGTCATGCGGCGTGCGGGCCGTTGCCAGCCGTTCGCGCACCCCTGCCGCATATTCCGACAGGATATGCCGCATCGCGGCGAGGAAGATCTGATTCTTGCCGCCGAAATAGTGATGCGCCAACGCGCTCGACATGCCTGCCCGCTTGGCGATCTGGCTCACCGTCACATCCAGTGACTGAGCTTCCCCGATCTCGGCGATGGTGGCTTTGACCAGCGCAGAGCGGCGAATAGGTTCCATTCCGACTTTGGGCATTGGATTCGGGTCCTTGGGGCAGTGTTGACCGCCTCAGGATAGGGGAATCTTTATTGACTCGTCAATCAAGTACCGCCCGGCGGGGTGGTACGTCAGAATTTCGTGGCGTGGGAGGGCGGCGTGACCTGCCGTTTCAGCATTGCTTCGCGCCATGTGATAAAGGTAACCGAGCCCAAAATCACCGCGCCGCCCAGCACGACCCAGACGTCCACCGGCTCGGCAAAGACCACCACGCCGAGGATCGTGGCCCAGACCAATTGCAGGAATGTCACCGGTTGCGTCACCGTCACCGGGGCGGCGGCGAATGCCAGCGTCATGGTGAAATGCCCCGCCGTGGCGAAAAAGGCGACGCCCGCGAGGATCAGCAGCTCCTGCGCGGTCGGGGTAATCCAAACGGTAAAGGCAAATGGCGCCAGCCCGATGGTGACGAAGATTGACAGCATGGTGACGATCATCACAGGGCGTGCTTCATCCGCCAGCACCTTGGCCAAGAGGTAGGAGCCCGCAAACACCACCGCTGCCAGTAGCATCGCCAGATGCCCGGTTGAGACTTCGCGAAAGCCGGGCCGCAGGATGATCGCCGCCCCCGCCAGCCCCAGACAGACCGCCACGATGCGCCGCGCCGCAAGCTTTTCGCCCAGAAAAATCGCAGCGCCGACAGTGACATAGATCGGCGCGAGGTAGTTCATCGCCGTGACCTCGGCAATCGGCAGGCGGGTCATAGCGTAGAACCACAAGATCACCCCGCCCGCATGAAAGAATCCGCGCAGACCGAAAAGCCCCCACTGGCGCTTGCTAACGGGGGTCGACAAAAGCGACCGCAGGATCGGCAGGACAAAGACCAGCCCCATGGCGTAGCGCAGGAATGCGGCCTCTGCCGACGGAAGGCGCGGGCCCATATATTTGACCAGCGCAGTCACGCCGATGAAACACGCCCCTGTGACCAGCATCCAAAAAACCCCGACAAGCGGGCGATTGGCGGGAACGGGGATGTCGGGGGTGGTTGCGGGGTTTTGTGTCATGCCGCGACCCTTTCCCAAAGTGCTGCCAAGGGCAAGATGGGCGCGGCACTTTTATTCACATCGCAAGCAATTTGATCGCAATCCCCCACATGGTCATGGCGATGACGGCGTCCAAAATCTGCCAACTGCGCGGCTTGGCGAAAAGCGGCGCAAGCAACCGCGCGCCATAGCCGAGGGCAAAGAAGAACACAAAACTTGCCATCGCTGCGCCGATGCCAAAGCTCATCCGGTCGGGATATTGCGCCGAAATCGAGCCAAGCAGCACCAATGTATCAAGATAGACATGCGGGTTTAGCCATGTCAGCGCCAGCAGGGTCAGGATTGCCTTGCCCAAGCTGCGCGTGGCCTGCCCTTCGGCCTCCAACCCCTCACCGCCGCGCCATGCCGACACGGCATTGCGCCAACCGTACCACAGCAGGAAGGCCGCGCCGCCGTAGCGCATCAGTGACCCGAACCACGGTGCCGCTTCGGCCAGCGCGCCGAAACCGGCCACACCGGCAGTGATCAAGATCGCATCCGAAGTGGCGCAGACCAACACCACCACCAGCACATGCTCACGCCGCAGCCCTTGGCGCAGGACAAAGGCGTTCTGCGCGCCGATGGCCATGATGAGAGTGAGGCTGAGAGCGAAGCCGGGGAGGAATGAGGTCAGCATTGGGGCGTCCTGTCTTGGGTTGCTTTTGCCTACCGCGGCGGTGCAGATTACTCAAATTCAATAGTCTTCGCTTGGATTAGAAAATCTTATGCAGCTAGACAGCGCCCAACTGACCGCTTTGGCGAGCATCCTACGACTTGGCAGCTTTGACGCGGCGGCGGCGGCGCTCGGGGTCACCCCCTCCGCCATCTCGCAGCGGGTGAAGGCGCTTGAGGATCGAGTCGGCACCACGCTGGTCTTGCGCGGCCAACCCTGTACCGGCACGCCGACGGGCCAGCGGCTGGCGAAACATGCCGAAGACGTGGCCCTGCTCGAAGCGCAGGCATTGGGCGTCAGCGGCAACACGTCCCCGCCCCGGCTGCGGCTGGCGGTGCCTGCGGATGTACTGGCGACATGGCTCATCCCGGCCTTGGCGCAGATACCGGAGATGCTGTTTGATCTGGTGATCGACGATCAAGACACCTCCGCCGATTGGCTGCGGCGTGGAGAGGTCAGCGCGGCTGTGACCGGACAAGCCCGCGCCGCACCGGGCTGCGATATGCTGGCTTTGGGTGCGCTGCGCTATCACCCGACCGCAAGCCCCGCCTATGTGGAAAGGTGGTTCGCAGATGGCATCACCGCCGAGGCACTGGCGCGTGCGCCGATGCTGACCTTTAACCGCAAGGATCAATTGCAGGGGCGTTGGCTGATGCAAAAGATCGGGCAGCGATTGACGCCGCCCAGCCACCATCTGCCCTCAAGTCACGGCTTCGTGGCGGCGGCGCGCGAAGGGCTCGGCTGGGGCATGAACCCTGCCCCGCTGGTGACTGAAGATATGGAGATGGGCCGCCTCGTCTCGCTCGACGACGCACTACCGCTGGATGTGCCGCTCTATTGGCAGGTCGCGCGGATCATGGCGCCCGCGCTCGCCCCGCTCACCGCTGCCATAAGGGCCGCGGCGCGCGAGGCGCTGGTGCAAGGGGGCGTTAAAGCTGCGCCATAACCTCGTCGGAGGCCTCGAAATTGGTTGTGACGCGCTGCACATCGTCGTCTTCCTCAAGCGCATCAACAAGCTTCATCAGCTTTTCCATGTTCTCAAGGTCCATCTCTGTCGTCGTGACCGGACGCCAGATCAGCTTGGTAGATTCCGACTCGCCCAGTTCCGCCTCAAGCGCGGTCGACACATCGTTGAGATCGGTGTCGGCGCAATAGATGACGTGGCCATCTTCGGAGCTTTCGACATCCTCGGCCCCGGCCTCAATCGCCGCCATCATCACGGTGTCCGCGTCGCCGACGGCGGCGGGGTAGATCACCTCGCCCTTGCGCTCGAACATGAAGCCGACCGAACCGGTTTCGCCCAGATTGCCGCCGTTCTTAGTAAAGGTCGAGCGCACGGTCGAGGCGGTGCGGTTCCGGTTGTCGGTCATCGCCTCGACGATCACCGCCACGCCGTTCGGGCCATAGCCCTCATAACGGATTTCTTCGTAATCTTCACCCTCACCGCCCACGGCCTTCTTAATGGCGCGTTCGATGTTGTCTTTGGGCATGGACTGGCCCTTGGCCTCTTTCACGGCCATGCGCAGCCGCGGGTTCTTTTCCGGGTCGGGGTCGCCCATCTTGGCCGCGATGGTGATTTCCTTGGAAAGTTTGGAAAACACCTTGGCGCGCAACTTGTCCTGACGGCCCTTGCGATGCTGGATGTTTGCCCATTTGGAGTGACCGGCCATGAATACCTCGTTCTGGCAATGCGTTTGCGCCACTCTATATGCCAGCATCACCGCTGGAACAAGCCACCCGGCCTGTGCTTAGCTTTCCTCCTTTGGGGCAACCACGTTAGACCGGATATATGACCACAGATCAGATCATTCTCTTTACCCTCTTTGGCGCGGTCTTTGGCCTGCTGCTGTGGGGCCGCTTTCGCTATGACATCGTGGCATTTGGCGCACTGATGGCCGGGGTGGTGCTGGGGGTGGTGCCCACGGAAAACGCCTTTGACGGCTTTGGCCATCCGGCGACGCTGATCGTGGCGCTGGTGCTGGTGGTTTCCGCCGGGCTGGTGCGTTCGGGCGCGGTGATGTTGATCACCCGCACGCTGGTGGACAGTTCGCGCAGCTTGGGCGCGCATATCTCGATCATGGGGGCCGTCGGCGGGGTGCTCTCGGCCTTTATGAACAACGTGGCGGCCTTGGCGCTTTTGATGCCGGTCGACATTCAGACCGCGCGCAAAGCGGGCCGCGCACCGGGGCTAAGCCTCATGCCGCTGAGTTTTGCCACCATCCTTGGCGGTATGGCCACGCTGATCGGCACGCCGCCCAATATCATCATCGCCTCAATCCGGCAGGAATCGCTGGGCGCGCCGTTCAAGATGTTCGATTTTGCCCCGGTGGGCGGTCTGGCGGCCATCGTTGGGCTGATCTTCGTGGCGCTGGTCGGCTGGCGTTTGATCCCCGCCCGCGAAGACGCCATGATCGAGCCTGAGGATATCGCGGAATATATCGCCGAGTTGACCGTGCCCGAGGGCAACAAGCAGATCGGCAAGCGTCTGGCAGAGCTACAGGAAGAAGCACATAAGGCCGATGTGGCGATCCTTGGGCTGATGCGGGATGGCAAGAGGCGCTATGGCACCGCGCGCAATGTGGTGCTGCAAGCCGGGGACGCGATCGTGCTAGAAGCCACGCCCGACGCGCTGGACGAATTCCGCAGCACGCTGAACCTCGCGCTGGCAGACAGTGACCGCGAAGACCTGCTGCTGGCCGATGGCGACGGGGTTGAGATTGTCGAGGTCGTGGTGACCGAAGCCTCGCGCCTCAATGGTCGCACGGCGCAGGCAGTGGGCCTCTCGTGGCGCCAGCGCACGGTGCTGCTGGGTCTGTCGCGGCAAGGTCGCAAGATCACCTCGCAGCTGCGCACGACCGAATTGAAGCCCGGTGACATTCTGCTGCTGTTGGTCCCCCGCGACACGGTGGCCCATGTCACCGACTGGCTGGGCGTACTGCCCTTGGCCGACCGTGGCCTTGCCGTGACCCAAGACAGCAAGACGTGGCTTGCCATCGGCATGTTCGCAGGTGCGGTGGCAGCGGCCTCCTTCGGGCTGATCTATTTGCCCATCGCGCTTGGGCTGGTGGTCGTGGGCTATGTGCTGGCCAAGATCGTGCCGCTATCGGAGCTTTACACGCATATCGAATGGCCGGTGATCGTTCTGTTGGGCTCCATGATCCCGCTCGGCGCGGCGCTGGAAACCTCGGGCGGGACCGAGTTGATTGCGGGCGCGCTGGTGGGGCTGACCGAGGGGCTGCCCGCATGGGTCGTACTGACGGTGTTGATGGTCGTGACCATGTCGCTGTCGGATGTGCTGAACAATACGGCGACAACCATCGTCGCCGCCCCGGTGGGCATCCAGATGGCACAGACACTCGGGGTGTCGCCCGACCCGTTCCTGATGGCGGTGGCTGTGGCGGCCTCCTCGGCATTCCTCACGCCGATTGGACATAAGAACAACACCCTGATCCTTGGCCCCGGCGGCTATTCCTTTGGCGATTATTGGCGCATGGGGCTGCCGCTAGAGATCATCGTGGTCGCGGTGTCGATCCCCGCGATCCTCGTCTTTTGGCCACTCTGACGTTGCGCTTCCGGCGCGCGTCAGGCTTGCCAGATCACATTTGCCGCCCCTAGGCTGATTTCAGCTTTAGGGGGGACAAATGGATATTCTAATCAACGTCGTACTGCCGCTGTCTTTGGCGATCATCATGCTGTCGCTGGGGGTCGGCCTTACGGTCCAAGACTTCACCCGCGTCGCAAAATACCCACGCGCCTTCGGGTTGGGCGCGCTGTGCCAAGTGGTGCTGGTGCCCGCCGCCGCTTGGGCCGCGGCCACGGTCTTTGGCCTCAGCGGAGAGCTGGCGGTGGGGCTGATGATCCTGTCTTTTTGTCCCGGCGGGGTGACCTCAAACATGATCAGCAAATTCGCGCGGGGCGATGTGGCGCTGTCGGTGACTTTGACGGCGGTCGTCTCGCTCCTGAGCATTCTGACCGTGCCGATCTTCACCGCCATCGCCGTGCGACATTTCATGGGCGATGCGGCCCCGGATGTGTCGGTCGCAACACTTGCCATGGCGATGTTTCTGATCACCACCCTGCCCGTCGCGCTTGGGCTGCTGCTGCGCCACGGCGCCCCTGCCATGGCCCTGCGGATCGAGCCGGGTCTCTCCGCCCTCGCGGCGCTGCTCTTTGTGCTGATCGTCCTGGCCGCTTTGGCCGGGAACTGGAGCCTTTTTGCCGAGAACCTCGCCAGCCTCGGGCCTGCGCTCATCAGCTTTAACGTCGTTTTAATGCTGCTGGGGCTAGGCATCGCCGGGGCCGCGGGGCTGGCGTGGCAGACACGCAAGACGATTTCGATTGAGGTCGGCATTCAGAACGCCACGCTGGGCATCACCCTCGCCGCTTTGATCTCGGGTCAAACATCAGGGTTCAGCGCCTACGCCCTGCCCTCGGCGGTCTATGGGATTACCATGTATCTGGTCGCCCTGCCCTTTGTGCTTTGGTTTCGCAAGCGCTGAGAGTGGACAAGCAAAAGGCGCGCCCCGAGGGACGCGCCTTTCATTTCTGGAATGACGGGCCCTTAAGCCATGTCGAAGGCGTCATCCTCATAGGTGTCGACCTCTTCGTCTTCCTCCGAAGGCATGGAGGCAAGGCTGAGCGCGTCCATAAGAGCGGTCGCGCCGTCGGATGTGTCGGCGGCGTCGGGGTCGGCCATGTCGGGATCGACCATACCCGTCACCTCAAGAACTTCCCCGCCAGTCTCGTCCGAGTCGACGACGAGGCGCATCCCGCTCAGATCGATATCCTCGAACGACAGTGAACCGGGATAGGTCCACAGGGTAAAGTTGGTACTGCTGACCTCCCCTTCCGAACTATCAGCGGTCGTGCCGAACTGCAGACCGACATCAAAATTGCCCCCCGCTTGGGGACCGTCGGTGAAACCGTCAACTCCGTCATCAACAGCCTTCACGTCCGTGAGGTGATACCCCTCGGCGTTCACATCAGGGAAGAAGTTCAGTTCTTCGATCGCACTCCCGTCAGTCACATTGAAGAAAAGTCCGTTGATATCTGCGTGGGACTCAGCTTCAGGGTCTGTGGGTGATAGGTTGAAGTGCAACTCGCCATTAGGCATCTCAGTGACGGCGACTGTGGTCTCTCCATTCTCCCCCATCAGGAATTTCAGAACGGTTTTATCGTCGCCACCGGTATCACTACCTTGCGTACCGCCAGAACCGGAGCCCTTCGTGCCGCCAGAACCGGAACCCTTAGTGCCGCCCGAACCAGAACCCTTCGTACCGCCCGAACCAGAACCCTTTGTACCGCCAGAGCCGGAACCCTTAGTGCCACCAGAGCCGGAGCCCTTCGTGCCGCCAGAGCCGGAGCCCTTCGTGCCACCCGAGCCGGAGCCCTTCGTGCCGCCAGAGCCGGAGCCTTTCGTGCCGCCAGAGCCGGAACCCTTCGTGCCGCCAGTGCCGGAACCCTTCGTACCGCCAGAGCCGGTGCCTTTGGTACCGCCAGAGCCGGTGCCTTTGGTACCACCAGAGCCGGAGCCTTTGGTGCCGCCAGAACCAGAACCCTTGCCGTCATCGCTCCCGTCGAACTTCCCGGCTAGGTTTTCGTCATACCATTTCGCGAAGGAGGATCCCTCTACCCCGCCGTTGTGATAGGACTTTGTACCGCTGGCGTCGCAACCGCTGCCCGCCGCACCATCGGTGGACCAGCTATCGTCTTTACTGTTCCAACCTTTAGAGAATCTGTAACCCATGACACCAATCCCTCATATACTTTTGCAGTCGCGACCGCTTTGCAGCGCCACGTCCCCCACAGACTTGCGAAACTAACAGGCGCAATTCTCTTTCGGCAAATTCTTTCCATTTTTTCGATGAATGAGGCCAGATGTCGACATAATCTCGAAACAGTAACGCGCACTGCAGACGCATTGTCCTTTGGTATAGATCAAACATGCCGAATGGCGGCGAATCACTCCGGGCGGATAGGCTGAAATTGCCTTTGTTTTGCCCAAAACCCGCCGTACCCTCGACCGTCAAAACGCCTAGACAGACCGAAACACCAGCGGAGGCCCCATGGCACGACCCAAGGAACAAAGCGCTCAGGCGCAGATCGTCGCAGCGGCGCGCAAACATTTCGGCCAAGATGTCGCACGGGTATCGGCACCCGGTGGTGAGAACCGGTCAAGTTTCCGGCTGCACCTGACCGATCGTACCGTCATCGCAACCCTGCGCCCGAACTTTCGCCGCACCCATTTGGAAGCCCATGTGCTGACCGAACTTGGCCGCCATTGCAGCGACCTGCCCGAATGTCTGGGCGTGGTCGGCGAAATCATGTTCCAATCCGATGTCGGCAAACGCCGCCTCAATGTTGAGGTCGCGCAGGTCGCGCCAGCGGTACAGCTTGATCTGGCGGGAGAGGCCGTCTCGGCCATATTCCGCATCCATGGCGCCGCGCGCCAGACCGAGTTGAACGCCATCATGCCGCATCTGGGCAATAACCGCGATTGGGTGCTGAACTTCGTTGATGCGGTGGACTTTCTAAAGGACCTCGGGGGCGGCATTTCAGACCAGTTCGACCGCACCGCCGCCTATGAACGTATCAACGCCCCGGCGCGGCAATTCGTGAAATGGGACTGCCGGTCGGGCAATGCCGCGATTGGCCGGGATGACAAATTGCGTTGGTTCGATTTTGAATATGCCGGGCTGCGCCATGGCGCCGAAGACATCGCTTGGCTGATCGGGGATGAGGCGTGGCCCGTCGCCCCGCAGGACATGGTCGACGTGGTAATCGACGCCTTCGATCCCACCTGCGGCATCCTCCTGCCCGACTACCTTGACTACCTTTCCGTTTACCTAACCTTCCATGCTGTGCAGCGGCTTAAGCTAATCAGCAAGGAAGCCAAGAAACGTGGCTGGCTGAGCAAAGACCGCATCCGGCGCTATGACGATGCAGGGGTGCACCCCGAATTCGCGGCGCATATCTGCCGGGTTGGGGCCTATTTCTCGGACCAATCCGAGCTTACCGCGCCGCTGACACGCAACTTTCTTGAGGCGCAGGCGGGGTTTGACGCGATCGTCGCCCAGACCGAAAAGCAGCGCAGCGCCTGAGTTACCAAAACAGTGGGATCACCGCGCTTACCAACAGCGACATGCTCAGGTTCAGCGGGATCCCGATGCGCATGAAATCGGTGAATTTATACCCACCCGGCCCGTAGACCAGCGTATTGGTCTGATAGCCGATAGGCGTGGCAAAGGCGCAGGAGGCCGCGATCATCACCGCCACAACCAGCGGGCGCGGGTCCATGCCAAGCGCAGTGCTGAGGCTGATGGCGATCGGCGTCATGATGACAGCCACCGCATTGTTGCTGACGATCTCGGTCAGGGTGGTGGTCAGCAGGAACACCGCCCAGATGATGAAAAACGGCGGCAACTGTGCCAATCCCGGCGCGATATTGTCGACGATCAGCGCAATCGCGCCTGAGTTTTGCAGCGCGGCCCCCACGGCCAACATGGCAAAGATCAGTGCCAGCAACCGCCCTTCCACGAAAGAGAATGCCTCCTCCGCGTCGATACAGCCGGTAACCAGCACCACAGCCACAGCGATCACGGCCAAGGCCAAGATCGGCGCGACGTTGAAGGCGGCCAGTGTGACGATGCCTACCAGCGCCGCGATGGCAATCGGCGCATGGCCCCGCCGAAACGCACGGGCCGAGGGTTGGGTCACGTCAACGAGGTTCATCTCGCTGGCCAACCGCTGAATGTCCTCTGCCGCGCCTTCCAGCAGCAGCGTGTCCCCCACTTTGACGATCAACTGGTCAAGCTGTTGGCCGATATTCTGGTTCCGCCGATGCACCGCCAGCGGATAGACGCCATAGCGCCGCCGCAGTCGCATGGAACCCAAGCTACGCCCCACCATCCGGCAACCGGGGGTGATCAGCACTTCGACGGTCGTGGTCTCCACCGCCGAAAGCTGGTCAACCCGGCGCAGTTCTTTGTTGTTTTGCAGGCTCAACAGCTCGGTCATCTGGGTCCGCAGCACCACGCGGTCCCCGACCTGAAGCTCAACGCCTTTGAGGTTGCGGCGCAATGAATCGTCGCCGCGCACCACGTCGATCAACCGCACGCCTTCGCGTTTGAACAGCTGCACATCCAGCACTTCGCGGCCAATCAAGTTGCTTTCAGGGGGGATCACCGCCTCGGTAAAGAACTTCATCTTGGAGCGGTCCGACAGCATATTCGCCATGCTGTCGCGCGCGGGCAGCAGCTTGTCTGCGAAGAACAGCATGTAGATTAGGCCCCACGCGCAGACGACAAGACCCACGGGAAGGATCTCGAAGATCCCAAACGGCGCCATCCCCTGCGACCGCGCCACACCATCGACCAACAGGTTGGTCGAGGTGCCGATCAGCGTGAGTGAACCGCCCATAATCGCGGCATAGCTGAGCGGGATCAGCAGCTTAGAGGCTTTAGTATTGAGCGTTCGGGTCAATTGCACGACCACCGGGATCATCACCACGACGACGGGCGTGTTGTTCATAATCGCGCTGGCCGCCATGACCGACAGGATCACCCCCGCCACCGCCGTCTTGGGGTGGGTCTTGGCCGAGCGTTCGGCCAACCGGGTTAGCACATCCAACGCCCCGGTCCGCACCAAGGCCCCCATGATGATGAACATGGCTGCAATGGTCCAAGGCGCGGGGTTCGACAGCACCGCCAGCGCATCGTCATAGGGCAAGACGCCGATGGCCAGCAAAAGCGCGGCACCGGCGATGGCGACCACTTCGGTGGGGAAAGCTTCGCGCAGGAAAAGCACGAACATCATGCCGACGACCACGAGGGTGAGCACCGCCGTCTCCGTCGGAGAGAAGCTGAAAAATTCCATCAAGAACCTGTCATTCGGGCAAAAGGCCGTTGTCCAGTTACGCCGATTGCCGCGCCCTGCGCAAGCCTGACGCATGGGTCGGCAGTGTCAGACCTCAGGGCGTGTTGGTCTGGAGGGCACCGCCCTCGCGCACCGGCACGATCCGCGTGGCACGGCCCGTGCGGTCATCCGTTTCGATATAGACGCCAGACAGCGTCGCTTCGCCATTGGCGGGGGTGAAACGTTCGCGCGGCATGCCGGTGATGAAACGGCGCAGCGGCTCGGCCTTGTCCATGCCGATGACCGAATGGTAATCGCCACACATGCCCGCATCGCTGAGGTAGGCCGTCCCGCCCGGCAGGATCATCGCATCGGCGGTGGGCACATGGGTATGGGTGCCGACAACAAGGCTCGCCCGCCCGTCGCACCAATGGCCCATGGCCATTTTCTCGCTCGTAGCTTCGCAGTGCATATCCACGATAATCGCCTGCGCCATGCCGCCCAAAGGATGGGTTTTCAGCACCGGTTCCAGCGCCGAAAAGGGATCATCAAAGGGCCGTTTCATAAAGACTTGGCCAAGCGCCTGGGTGACCAGAACCTTCTTGCCGTTCTGCGCTGTGAACAGCTTGGCCCCTTTGCCCGGCGCGGATTTGGAGAAGTTCAGCGGGCGGATCACGCGGGGCTCCTGCTCGATAAAACTCAGCATGTCTTTCTGATCGAAAGCGTGATCGCCAAGGGTCAGACAATCGGCCCCGGCATCCAGCAACGTTTTGGCGTGCGCGCCCGACAAGCCCATGCCCCCGGTCGCATTCTCGCCATTGACCACAATGAAATCGAGCTTCCAGTCGCGCCGCAGCCGCGCCAGATTTTCGGTGATCGCCCGCCGTCCGGCCCGGCCCATCACATCGCCAAGAAACAAAATCTTCATAACTTATGGACTAGGACGCAGGCGGCTTGGCGGCAACCCTTATTCCGCCTGGGCGGGTTAGCGTTGCGTCACTTCGATCACACCGGCCTCTGTCACGATCAGGTCCAGCGGCTCATCGGTTTCCTCGAGCGGAATGTCATCGCACTCCTGCCCGGCAAAGGCGAAACCAATCGCCATCGTGGCCCTGCGCGCGCGCAGCATCGCCAGTGTCCGATCATAAAATCCGCCGCCATAGCCCAGCCGCGCCCCCGCGCGGTTAAAGGCCAGCAGCGGAACGATCACGATCTCGGGTTCGAAAAAATCGTTATGTTCGGGGATCATCGCGCCGAAAGTGCCCGCGACCATCGGCGTCTCTGGTGTCCAACGCGAAAAGGACAGCGGGTGGTCGGGCCACATGATCACCGGCACGCCGACCGGGCCGTGGGCGCAGGCCTCGGCCATGGCCGGGCGGGGGTCGATTTCGGTGCGAATGGGCATGAAGCCCGAAAGCGGCACGCCGCGATAACCTGCCAAAACTTCGGAAAGATACCCCGCCTGTGCCGCATTCGCCGCCTCAAACAACGGCTTGCGGCGGGCAAATGCCGCCTTGCGCGCCTCGGCCTTCCGAGTGGCGCAATCGCTCACAACAGCACCAGCGCCGCAAGACCGAGGAAGGCGAAAAATCCCACCACATCCGTCACCGTGGTCACAAAGGCCCCCGAGGCAAGCGCCGGGTCAATCCCGAACCGCTCCAGCAAAATCGGGATACCGGTGCCCGCAAGGCCCGCCACTACGAGGTTAATCACCATCGCGGTCGCAATCACATAGCCAAGCGCCGGAGAGCCGAACCAGATCACCCCGACGATCCCCATGATCACCGCAAAGATCAGCCCGTTCACCAGCCCCACCAGAACCTCCCGCCGGATCACCCGCCAGACGTTGGAGCCGGTAAGGTCTTTCGTCGCAATCGCACGCACCGCGACGGTCAGGCTCTGCGTGCCCGCGTTGCCGCCCATGGAGGCGACGATCGGCATCAGCACCGCCAGCGCCACGATCTGCGCGATGGCGGCCTCGAACTGCGAAATCACCATCGACGCGGCAATCGCCGTTACAAGGTTCACCGCAAGCCATGGCAGACGCTGTTTGGTCGTTTCCGCCACACGGTCGGAAAGTGAGCCCTCGCCCACACCCGCCAGTCGCAGGATGTCTTCTTCGTGTTCTTCGTCGAGCACCGCCATGGCGTCGTCGATGGTGATGACACCGATCAACCGCCCTTCTTCATCAACCACAGGGGCCGATATCAGGTGGTACTGGTTAAACGCATAGGCCACATCGCCCTCATCCCGCATCGCGGGGATGATCTGGAACGTTTCCTCCAAGATATCCGCCAGCCGCGTCTCGCGGCGCGAGCGCATCAGTTTGCCCAGTGTCACGTTGCCCACCGGGTGCAGGCGCGGGTCGACCATGACGATGTGATAGAACTGATCTGGCAGGTCTTCTTCCTTGGTGGCGCGCAGATGGTCGATGGTCTGGCCCACCGTCCAATGCTCGGGCGCCATCACAACCTCGCGCTGCATCAGACGACCGGCGGAGTATTCTGGCCAGTTCAGCGCCTGTTCAACGGCGACCCGGTCGGTTTCCTCCAGCGCGTCGAGGATGGTTTCCTGCTGCGCGTCTTCCAGATCTTCGATCAGGTCGACGACATCATCGCTGTCCAGTTCACGCACCGCTTGGGTCAGAACCTGCGGCGTCAGGATGGAGATGACTTCCTCGCGGATCGACTCGTCGAGTTCCGACAGAATCTCGCCGTCGAATTCTTGCCCGTAAAGCCGGATTAGTGCGGCGCGGTCATCCTCGTCGATCTGCTCCAAAAGGTCAGCGATATCCGCCGCGTGCAGCGGCTCCATCAACTGGGTCAGATGGGCTTGATCGTTGGCCTCTACGGTCTCAAGGATCGCGGCAACGGCCTTGCGGTCCAGCATATAGGCCTCGGCAGTCTCCTCAGAGGCTACCGCCGGATCCAGCTCTTCAATCTGCTCTGACATCCGCTGCTCTCCGTGCCTGTGCCCTTGTTGGAGGCGACAATAGGCGAGCGGCCTCGGGGGTACAACGGCACCCGCGACGCTTCGGTATTGTTCCCCGTCTCGCCCTCACCTAAACCACTGGCATGACAAATCAACGACTCCTTTTGGGCGCGACGCTCAGCTATTCCGGCAACCCGATGCAAAGCGCGTGGGAGGATGCCGTGAAGATCGACACCGAAGGCGGTGTCTTGATCGAAGACAGTCGCATTGTCGCCGTGGGCAATGGCGAACGCCTGCGTGCCGACCATCCCCAGGCCGAGGTGACGCGCTACGCCGATGCGCTGATCTGCCCGGGGTTTGTCGATGCCCACGTGCATTATCCGCAGACCGCGATCATCGCGTCATGGGGCAAGCGGCTGATCGACTGGCTGAACACCTACACCTTCCCTGAAGAGATGCGCCTTTCGGATCCGGCCTATGCGGGCGACATCGCCGCGCGCTATTTGGACCTGACGCTGGCCCATGGGACCACCACTGTTGCGTCTTACTGCACGATCCACCCCCACAGCGCCGACGCGCTGTTTCAGGCGGCAGAGGATCGCGGCCAGCGGATCGTGGCGGGCAAGACCTGCATGGACCGCAACGCCCCCGAAGGGCTGCGCGATACGGTGCAATCCGCCTATGACGACAGCAAAGCGCTGATTGAGCGCTGGCACGGCAAGGGCCGCGCGAGCTATGCGATCACGCCGCGTTTCTCTCCGACCTCGACGCCCGAGCAACTCTCGGCCCTCGGTGCGCTTTGGGCAGAGCATCCGACCTGCCTGATGCAGACCCACCTTAGCGAGCAGACGGATGAGATTGAATGGGTGCGCGGGCTGTTCCCAGAGGCCCGCGATTACCTTGATACCTATGAGGCCCATGGGCTGCTAGGCGAACGCGGGCTCTACGGCCATGCGATCCACCTAGAGCCGCGTGAGATTGACCGGCTGGCAGAGACAGGCGGGGCGCTGGTGCATTGCCCCACCTCCAATACGTTTATCGGTTCGGGGCTGTTTGACATGACCGGGCTTGCCGCGCGGGGCATTCCGCTGGCGCTGGCAACGGATACCGGGGGCGGCTCGTCATTTTCGATGCTGCGAACGATGGCCGCAGCCTATGAGGTCGGCCAGTTGCGCGGCACCCCGCTGCACGCGGCGCAGCTGATCTGGCTCGCCACCGCAGGCTCGGCCCGCAGCCTGCATCTGCAGGATCACATCGGAAGTCTGGCCGAAGGGATGGAAGCAGATATTACCGTGCTGTCGCTCGACTCGACCCCCGCCATCGCGCAGCGTCACGCGGCTGCCAAGGATATCTGGGAAAGCCTCTTCGCCACCATCATGATGGGCGATGACCGCGCGATTGCAGATGTTTGGGTTGCGGGTGCGCGTCGGGGTGGCACGGCGTAACGCACCACCCGCGACTGGGTCAGGTTAGCAGGGCGCGCCCAGCACCATGACCCAAACCTCACTATCGGCCTGCACCAGCCCCATCTCTTCGGCGCGGCTGTCGACCATATTGCGGTAATGCCCCGGCGAGTCGGTCCAACCGGTCATGACCTCATCCAAGGACTGCTGCCCCTTGGCGATATTTTCGGCCACAAAACACCATTGATAGCCCGCCATCGCGGCACGACGGCCCACATCCGTGCCATCGCGGCCCTTATGGCTGAAATAGTCGTGCTCTGCCATATCGCTGGCATGGGTTTGCGCCGCTTGCGCCAAACGGCCATCATAGACGAGAGGTTTGAGCCCCTGCACATCCCGCAACGCATTTACGCGCTCCAACCCCATGGGGTCGGCCAATGCCGGCATGCCCGCCAGCATCAGGATCGATAGAAAAAATGGCCTCATTCAGCCAAGCCTTTCGCCAATTCGTTTTGCCGCGCCACCTGCGCGGCCAAGTCAATCGTGGTGACGTGACCATCGCGCACCACTTGTCGGCCTTCAACGAAAAGGTCGCGCACCGCCGTCGGACCGGCAAGAAGCAGCGCAGCCGGATCCCAACTGCCTGCGCTATGCACACCCGAGACATCCCAAATTGCCACATCGGCGCGTTTGCCGGGCATCAGCCGCCCGCAATCAGGGCGCCCCAACACATCCGCCCCGCCGCGTGTGGCCATTTCCAAGGCGGCGCGGGGACTCATCGCATCAGCGCCGCGTGACACCCGCTGCAACAGCATCGCCTGCCGCGCCTCGGCGGCCAGATTGCCGCTGTCGTTGCTGGCCGATCCATCGACCCCCAGCCCCAGCGGCACGCCTGCACCCAGCATCGCGCGTACCGGCGCGATGCCTGACCCAAGGCGACAATTTGAACAGGGGCAATGCGCCACCCCGGTGCCTGTGCGCGCGAAAAGGTCAATCTCCGCCCCGTCCAACTGCACGCAATGGGCATGCCAAACGTCATCGCCCAGCCAACCTAGGCTTTCGGCATATTCTCCGGGGCGGCAGCCAAATTTCTCGAGCGAATAGGCTACGTCCTCCGCATTTTCGGCCAGATGAGTGTGCAGCATCACGCCCTTGTCGCGGGCCAGAAGCGCGGTATCGCGCATCAACTCGCGGCTGACCGAGAAAGGTGAACATGGGGCCAATCCAACGCGACACATCGATCCTTCCGCAAGGTCATGGAAGGCGTCGACCACGCGGATGCAATCCTCCAAGATCGCCGCTTCACGCTCCACCAGCGCATCGGGTGGCAGGCCGCCGTCGCTTTCACCGATGCTCATTGAGCCGCGCGTGGGGTGAAACCGCAGGCCCAGTTCGGCGGCGGCATGGATCGTATCCTCCAGCCGCACGCCGTTTGGGTAGAGGTAAAGGTGATCCGAGCTCAGGCTACAGCCCGACAGCGCCAGTTCCGCCAACCCAATCTGGGCCGAGACGGACATATGCTCCGGCCCCATACGCGCCCAGATGGGATAGAGCCGCTGCAACCAGCCAAAAAGCAACGCGTCCTGTGCGCCCGGCACGGCGCGGGTCATGCTTTGATACAGGTGATGATGCGTGTTCACGAGGCCCGGCGTGACGACGCAGCCCTTCGCCTCGACAATCTCGCCCTCCGTCCGAAGGCCCTGCCCGATCTCGGCAATCACCCCGTCGCGCAGCAGCAGGTCTGCACCTGCAAGCTCCCGCCGGGTATCGTCCATCGTGATAAGGTAATCCGCGCCGCGGATGAGGGTCTCTGCCATAGGTCACACTTTTCGCTATGCCCGTCTCATGCAAAGTGTGTGTGGCCGATGGAAAACGGGCGAGAGAACCGACCTTTGCGGGATTTATCGCATCCCGCCGGGGCCGGTCAATCCGCGGGTTTTGACAATTGGATCAATATGCGGAAAGGATCGCAAGCGCCCGCGCGTGGATTTCGCGGTTGGCCGCCGCAAGCGCCCTGCCCCCTTCATGCACCGGATTGCCCTGCCAATCGGTGACGACACCCCCCGCCGCTTGGATCACCGCGATGGGCGCTTGAATGTCATAGGCGTTCAGCCCTGCCTCGATCACCAGATCGACCTGCCCAGCCGCGACCAGCGCATAGGCGTAGCAATCCATGCCGTAACGTGTGAGCAGCGCCCGCGACGCCACGGCCCCAAAGGCGCTGGCTTCATCGGTGCTGCCGACCTCGGGGAATGTGGTGAAAACGATAGCCTGCCGCAGGTCCCGCGCCGCGCGGGTCTGCAAGGGGCGGCTTCCATGCGGCCCAGTCATCAGCGCGCCATCCGGGGCGCCCTCGAAACGCTCGCCGATATAGGGCTGGTCAATGATGCCGTAGAATGGCCCCGACACATTGCTGACCGCGATCAGCACGCCCCAAGTCGGCGTGCCGCTGAGAAACCCGCGTGTGCCGTCAATCGGGTCAAGCACCCACGTCAGCCCCGACGTGCCGGGCTGCGCGCCATATTCTTCGCCCAAGATGCCATCGGCGGGCCGTTCCGCCGCCAAGATATCGCGCATCGCCCGTTCGGCGGCGCGATCCGCCTCGGTCACGGGGTCAAAACCCGTACCGAGCTTATTGTCGGCCTGCAAATCAAGGCTGCGGAAATAGGGCAGGATCACCTGACGCGCCGCATCCGCCATCAGATGGGCGACGCGGCGAATATCAGGATCAAAATCAGTGGCGTTCATCATGACGAAGACCTGACAGTTTGCGCGGGTTTGCGCAAGCCTGCCAATGCTTTAGAAAGTTGGACCCTAGAAAGCTGGCCCTTCAAAAGCTAGGCCAAGAAAGACGACCCGGATGGGTTCAGGCCACATCGCTCAACACGCGGGCCAGTTCGAACAACCGGCGGCGCTGGTTCTCGGGGATGGCATAGTAAGAACGGACCAGCTCCATCGCCTCTTTATCGGCCATCAGATCGGCGGGCAGCCCATCCACCGATGGGCCATCTGCGCCCTCCTCGTCTTTCAGTCCCTCAAAGAAGAAAGACACAGGCACGCCAAGCGCATCTGCGATATCCCAAAGCCGCGAGGCGCTGACGCGGTTCGCGCCGGTTTCGTATTTCTGTATCTGTTGGAATTTGATCCCGACGAGTTCTGCCAGTTTCTGTTGGGTCATCCCCGTCAACCAGCGCCGCTGCCTGATACGCTTACCCACATGTACATCTACCACATGCACCATATTCTTTAATCCTTATAGGGCACATGCGACCGTGCCAATCTCTGTTCCAAACAAGGACGAAGTGTGCCGTTGCTTCACGCAATACCGCAGGGGTTGCGCGAAAGTCCTACCTCCTATCATAGCGGTTGCGTTGAATTCGGCAAAGAAATTTCACGTGATGGTAAAAATCTGTTCCGTTTCGACTGCAACCTCAGGCGGTGCACTGCCCCTCTCTCTCTTCGACCGGCGAGCGTTAAATCTCCAAGTATCCTTGGCTGTAGTGGTTTCCCGCTCGGCAACCATTGGATGAACGCGAAGAATATCAATCGGTTCCCCCCGGAATAGTTCAAATGCCGATTTTCTGGCTCTCGGGCGGTTCGCGCGCCGTCGCCAGCGCCCCGCCGCGCCGGAAAAGCATCGGTGCTTTTCCGCCGATCACCGCGCCTTGGGCGGCCCGCCCGCTGAAAACGAAGGTCTTACCGACCCTCGGCGCGCGCCCCTGACAAATCCTGGGAGAAACCCGCGATTATTGCCGTGATATCAGGCCGCAAGACACTTGAAATTCGCCCCTGCAGGCCCGATATTCAAAGCCAAGAACGTGTCGGCCGGGTTTCGACACGCAACTTTGCCAATGGGAGTCACTAAATGGCTGACGTCAATTCAATTCGCTCTGCTGCCGGGTCGCGCGTCGCCGCGATCGACGAGGGTCTGCGCGCTCATATGAACAAGGTGTATGGCACCATGTCGATCGGCATGCTCATCACCTTCGCCGCGGCTTGGGCCATCTCTGGGCTATCGGTTACCTCCGACCCTTCCGCCGCCGTAGCGCAGCTTAGCCAAGATAAGTACCTGACGCAGTTGGGCTATGCGCTCTATGCCTCGCCGCTGAAATGGGTCGTAATGTTCGCGCCGCTCGCTTTTGTCTTTGGCTTTAGCGCGATGATCAACAAAATGTCGGCGGCCACGGCGCAGGTCGTGTTCTACGCCTTCGCCGCCGTCATGGGCATCTCGATCAGCTCGATCTTCCTTGTCTTCACCGGCTATTCCATCGCGCAGGTCTTTTTGATCACGTCGATCGCCTTCGCCGGTCTGTCGCTCTGGGGCTACACCACCAAGAAGGACATCTCGGGTTGGGGCAGCTTCCTGATCATGGGCGTGATCGGTCTGGTTGTCGCGTCGATCGTTAATATCTTCCTCGCCTCTTCGGCGCTGATGTTCGCGATTTCGGCCATCGGTGTTCTGATCTTCGCGGGTCTGACCGCCTATGACACCCAGAAGATCAAGACCGAGTATCTGGCCCACGCGCATCACGGCGACACTGAGTGGCTGGGCAAGGCCGCGATCATGGGCGCGCTGAGCCTCTATCTGGACTTCATCAACATGTTCATGATGTTGCTGTCGCTCTTCGGCAACCGCGAATAATCGCTGTGCCATCTGATGCGAAAGGCCGGCCCTGAAAGGGGTCGGCCTTTTTCTTTGGTGGCATCTTTAATCAAAGCGTCAGCCAATCGCTCCGAAAAGATGCCCGACCCCGGCGGTCACGGCCATGGCCAAACCGCCCCAGAAAACGACACGCCTGATGGCGGGCCGTTTCGGCGCACCGCCCAATTGTGCCCCGCCCGCGCCAAGCAGCACCAGCGCCAGCAACGCAACCAATGCGATCGTCAGGCCACGCGCCCCCGCAGGGGCCAGAACAGCCGCCAACAAGGGCAGCCCGCCGCCCAAGGCAAAGGCCAGCGCCGAGGCGCCCGCCGCCTGCAGCGGATCGGCCTGACCGGCAAGGCCGAACATGCCCAACTCTTCGCGTGCGTGGGCGCCCAAGGCGTCATGGTCGGTCATCTGTGCTGCGACTTCCAAGGCGAGGTCACTTTCCACGCCCCGGTTCTCCAGCCCTTCGGCAAGTTCGCTCAGCTCGTAATCCGGGTCTTCGATCAGGGCCACGCGCTCGCGCTCCAAATCGGCCTTCTCAACGTCCGCCTGTGCCGAGACCGAGACATACTCCCCTGCCGCCATTGACAGCGCCCCGGCGGTGAGCCCCGCAAGCCCGGTCAGCAAGACATTGCCCTGCGCCATACCTGCCGCGCTCACCCCCACCAGCAGGCTGGCAGAAGAGACGATACCGTCGTTGGCCCCCAAAACGGCAGCGCGCAGCCAATTGCTGCGGTTGATGAATTGACCTTCTTTGGGCATCTCAGCCGCCTTACGTCTATTGCGGCTGGTACACCAAAAGATGCGCCGGGAAGATGACTGGCCGGTCACCGCCCACGCCGGTAAAGCCGACACTGCCGGTAGGCTCGGCCCGGTCCAGCGGGGCGCAGGCCCCCAGCGTCAGCAACAAGATCACGGCAGTCGATTTGGCAAACATGGCATTTCCCCGGTGGTTCATTCAGGTATCCCCTGTTCCGCCTTGACGCGCAAGGCGGTCGGGGCAGTTGGTCAGACGGTGATCGGCTGCATCACCTGCGGCTCCACCACATCAACGCCGGGCAGCCCATCGGTCAACACCTGCGCCGATTGCTCCAGCGCGTCGAAGGTGCGGTAGTGGCAGGGGATAACCGTCTTGAAGTTAAAATAACGTTTCGCGGCATAAGCGGCCTGCGCCATATCCATCGTGAAATGCCCGCCTGCCGATAGAATGCCGATGTCTGGTTTGTGATAGTCGCCCATCCAATCCATATCCGCCATGATCGCCGTGTCGCCGGAATGATAGATCGTATGCCCCTCGCCCGAGATCATGAACCCCGTCTCCATCCCGGTGTAGATCGGCCCGTTGTCGCCTTCCACGGATGAGGAATGCGAGGCCGGAACCATGGTGATCGCCACCTCGCCCGCGCGGATCGTCCCGCCTTTGTTAAAGCCGGTGGTTTGTGCGACGCCTTTGCTTTCCAGCCAGCCCATCAGTTCGACCATCCCCGCCACCGGCGCATTCGTCCGGCTGGCGATATCGGCGATGTCAGCCGTGTGGTCGAAATGGCCGTGGGTGACGAGGATTTGAGTCGCGCCTTTGATCGCCTCGGCATGGTGTTCCTCAGGCAGCATCGGGTTGTCCTTGAGCCAAGGGTCGATCAGCAGCACTTGATCTTCGATCTCGATGCGGAATGAGCCGTGGCCGAGCCAGATGATGTTCATGAGGGTCTCCTGAGTAATGTGGGTTTTACGTCAGATTTGACCCTCCGAAGCGCGGAATCAAGTAAACGCCTCCGCATGCCACCAGCCCGGAATCAAGGGCGCATGCCCGCCGGGCAGCGCCAGACCGGCCCAACGGGCTGGCGCTTCTGCAAGCCGGACGCCATCCCGCCATCGCGCAATACCCCAGCAAACATAAATTGCCCAACTGCTTCGAAGCAGGCGCCATCCCCCGGTCTGGCGCTGCCCGGCTCCGCTTCGCCCCTCTCAAACCCTTGCGAGGCCCGCCCCCAAACGGTAGAGGACCCACAAAGAGATGGAGATGTTCATGTCGATCGACGAAAACACCGCCGCACGGGTGGCGAAACTGGCCCGGATCAAGGTTGAACCCGAGGCGCTTCCGGCGCTGGCCGAAGAGTTCAACAACATCCTCGGCTTCATCGAGCAGCTGTCCGAGGTGGATGTCGACGGCGTCGAGCCGATGACCTCCGTGACCCCGCAGCGCCTGAAACGGCGCGAGGATGTGGTCACCGATGGCGACCAGCAGGACCGCGTGCTGGCCAATGCCCCCGATGCCCGTGAAGGGTTCTTTGCCGTGCCGAAGGTGGTGGAATAATGACCGATCTGAACAAACTGAGCCTTGCCGAAGCCCGCGACGCGCTGCGCAAGGGTGAGACCACCTCGAAAGACCTGACCGAAGCCTGCCTCAAAGCCATCGACGGCGCAGGCGCGCTGAACGCCTTCGTGCACCGCACCCCCGAGATCGCGATGGAACAAGCCGCCGAGGCTGACGCGCGCATCAAACAGGGCGACGCGCCTGCCATGTGCGGCCTGCCCATCGGCATCAAAGACCTCTTCTGCACCAAAGGCGTGCCAAGCCAAGCGGGCAGCCGCATCCTCGAAGGGTTCTTGCCCGAGTATGAGAGCACCGTCAGCCAAAAGCTGAAAGACAGCGGCGCGGTTATGCTGGGCAAGCTCAACATGGACGAATTCGCCATGGGCTCGTCGAACGAGACATCCGTCTATGGCAACGCGGTGAATCCGTGGCGCCGCGCGGGCGACACGGCGGACCTGACACCGGGCGGCTCCTCGGGTGGCTCTGCCGCCGCCGTGGCGGCTGATCTGTGCCTCGCCGCGACCGGCACCGACACCGGCGGCTCGATCCGCCAGCCTGCGGCCTTCACCGGCACCGTGGGCATCAAGCCGACCTATGGCCGCTGCTCGCGTTGGGGCATCGTCGCATTCGCCTCAAGCCTCGACCAAGCCGGGCCGATGACCAAAACCGTGCGCGATGCGGCGATCATGCTGGAAGCCATGTGTGGCCATGACGCCAAGGACAGCACCAGCGCCGATCTGGCCGTGCCCGACTTTGAGGCGGCCCTGACTGGCGACGTCCGTGGCAAGAAAATCGGCATCCCGCGCGAATACCGCATGGATGGCATGCCCGAAGAGATCGACAAGCTCTGGCAAGACGGCATCGCGATGATGAAGGACGCGGGCGCCGAGATCGTCGACATCTCGCTGCCGCACACGAAATACGCCCTACCCGCCTATTACGTCATCGCCCCCGCCGAGGCGTCCTCGAACCTCGCGCGTTATGACGGTGTGCGCTTTGGCCACCGCGCCAAGCTCGACCACGGCGACGGCATCACCGAGATGTACGAGAAAACCCGCGCCGAGGGCTTCGGCCACGAGGTGCAGCGCCGCGTCATGGTTGGCACCTATGTGCTCTCCGCCGGTTTCTACGACGCCTATTATAACCGCGCCCGCAAGGTCCGTACCCTGATCAAGAAAGACTTCGAAGACGTCTTTGCCCAAGGCATCGACAGCATCCTGACCCCGGCGACCCCCTCGGCGGCCTTCGGTCTGGGTGAAATGAAGGACGCCGATCCGGTGGCGATGTATCTCAACGACGTGTTCACTGTGACGGTGAACCTTGCCGGTCTGCCCGGTGTCGCGCTGCCGACGGGGCAAAGCGCCACAGGCTTGCCGTTGGGTCTGCAACTGATCGGGCGCCCGTGGGAAGAGGCCGAGTTGCTGTCCTCCGCCTATGCGCTGGAGAAGGCGGCCGGTTTTGTGGCCAAGCCCGAGAAATGGTGGTAAGCCGCAGGGCGGTGAATAAGAGGCGAGAGCGGGTCAGATGATCACACGGACACTTCTAGCGATGACAGCAGGCGGTCTTTTGGCAGCCTGCCAA
>NZ_LWER01000106.1:0-213 GCF_001634775.1 Sulfitobacter sp. HI0027 | reverse complement strand
CCAAAGCCGGGCCAGTATCAGGGTCTTGGCTATGAGTTTGAGGAACGGCATAGAGCCGACAGGTGACGACAGACCATGGCAGTTGGTATTTTCGATTCGGGGCTGGGCGGGCTGACCGTCTGGAACAAGGTGCAAGAACGGCTGCCGGAGGTGGATTTTGTCTATCTCGCTGACAGCGCCCATGCGCCCTACGGCGTGCGCAATGCCGATGAT
>NZ_LWER01000105.1:0-240 GCF_001634775.1 Sulfitobacter sp. HI0027 | reverse complement strand
GGCGCGCGCATCCAGAAGGACGATCCGCCATAGGCACCCCGGCCGGAGACGCGCAGGCCGTGCGTCTCAAGCGCTTCCTCCATGACGCGGCGACGCTCATGCAAGGCCAGCCCCATGCGACGGATCTGCGCGTCGTAATGGCCCAGAGACAGGAAATAGGCAGCAGTGCGCTGAATATGCCCCGGCGGGTGGCGCAGGACCGAGGCGCGCAGCGCGCGGGCCTCACGGATGAACGGCTCA
>NZ_LWER01000104.1:0-497 GCF_001634775.1 Sulfitobacter sp. HI0027 | reverse complement strand
TTGTTGGGCTTTGCCGTGACTCAACGCTACGGCGATCAGGCTGCGTTTCTGGGCGCGGGCGGCTATCATCACCACATCGGGCTGAACACATGGGAAAGCGCGGGCGCCACACCGCCGCCGCCGGGCCATACCGGCCTCTACCACAGCGCCTTTCTCTACCCTGACCGACAGCAATTGGCGCGCGCCCTGCGCCGGGTGCTTGAGGCTGGCATCACATTGGACGGCGCCGCCGATCACGGTGTCAGCGAAGCGGTCTACCTGCGCGATCCCGACAACAACGGTGTCGAGTTGTACCGGGACCGGCCCCAAGCCGACTGGCCCCGCGATGCACAAGGCGATCTCAAAATGGTCAACGCCCCCCTCGATGTCGCTGCCCTACTGGCCGAGGCAAACTGACCGCAGCGCCGCTCAAAGAGTTCCCCTGCCCCCTTCATCCTTTTAGAAATACCGAATCCCGCACCCACCCCACGCACCACCGCCCGTGTGAACCCTTCCCG
>NZ_LWER01000103.1:0-224 GCF_001634775.1 Sulfitobacter sp. HI0027 | reverse complement strand
GCATACAGTTTCTTGCGTTATTCCAACCATCCGATAGCCTGACGTTGTAGATTGGCCCGACAGGGTTGCCATTTCTCGACGAAAGCGCCGCGTGCCCCAAACGCAGATACAAACCCAGACCTTGGCCCAGCTTTCGGCGGGGCAAGATTGGCGCCTGACCCTCGCCCATGAGCGCGACCACCATCTTTTGATCTGGATCACCCGGGGCCAGGGTCGGTTGCTGC
>NZ_LWER01000102.1:0-232 GCF_001634775.1 Sulfitobacter sp. HI0027 | reverse complement strand
ACGCGCGCAGCTATACCACCAAAGACGGTTTCGTGACCGATGCCTTCTGGATTCAGGACAGCGAAGGCAACGCCTATGAAGCGTCGCGTCTGCCGCGCCTGCGCGACACAATCGAAAAGACCCTGCGCGGTGAGATCGTCGCCCGCGATGCGCTGAAATCGCGCGATAAGGTCAAGAAACGCGAACGCGCTTTCAAGGTGCCGACCCATATCACTTTCGACAACGAAGGGTC
>NZ_LWER01000101.1:0-242 GCF_001634775.1 Sulfitobacter sp. HI0027 | reverse complement strand
TGTATCCACAGGTTCCACCGCGCCAGTCACTTTAGTTATGCCGCCTTCGCCCGTTCCTGAAACTCCTTGAAACAGGTAAGTAGACGTACAAGCTGCTCAGAGGCTTCCTGACGGCCCGGAAGGCGGTCCAAAGCTCCTTGAAGAGGCCCGTGGATTGGTTCCGGCAGCCGCGCAGCGCTTCGCTGATAGCCGCCTAGATCGGGATCGGATCACCCGGGGTGCCACCGTGATCTGACACTTCA
>NZ_LWER01000100.1:0-275 GCF_001634775.1 Sulfitobacter sp. HI0027 | reverse complement strand
GCCTCGGGTGGCGAGCTGACCATTCAGGTCTTCTCGGCCGGTGAGATGGTGCCGCCGCTGCAATCGCTCGACGCCGTGATCGACGGCACCGCCGAGATGAGCCACGGTGCCGCCTACTACTGGCAGAACAAATCGCCTGCGCTGTCCTTCTTTACCGGCGTTCCTTACGGCATGACCACGCCCGAGCTTACCGCTTGGATGCGCTACATGGGCGGTCAGGAAATCTGGGACGAGATCTATGACCAGTTCGGCGTTCAGGGCTTCCTGTCCGGCAA
>NZ_LWER01000099.1:0-309 GCF_001634775.1 Sulfitobacter sp. HI0027 | reverse complement strand
ATTGTTCCTCGAAAAATAGGCATTTTACGTTTGCATAGAAAGGGCTTCTTTTGGTTGCGAAATAGCCAATTAGGCGGCCGAAGTATAACTCCTTATAAACAATGGCTTAGGTTTGCGAAATGGCCATTTTTTGGTTGTCGTGACACCCAAACGGAGGGCATATGGCGAACGAGACAGGCGCGCGGCTGGGGATACTGATGCTCGACACGCGCTTCCCCCGCATTCTGGGCGATGTCGGCAATGCGGGGAGTTGGTCGTTTCCGGTGCGCTATGCTGTTGTGCCGGGGGCCACGCCCGAAGCCATCGTTT